>JALTMC010000446.1 GCA_027005175.1 Myxococcales bacterium | reverse complement strand
TGGGGGCACCACCCTGGTTTGGACCCATGATGTTCCAGAAAAGAGAGTGATTGGCATAACCACCGCCATTGTTACGAACAGAACCAGCGATATCCGCAGGGATCTGTTCGATATTGCGCAACAACTCAGAGATGTCTTTTCCATCCCATGCAGTACCTGCAATCGCAGCATTGACCTTGTTGGTATAACCAGCATGGTGTTTGCCATGATGCAAACGCATGGTCTCTTCGTCAATATAGGGCTCAAGTGCGTCGTGGGCATAGGGTAATTCGGGGAGTTGAAATGCCATGTTTATGATCTCCTTGTAGTATCCGAATCAATCGTCAGATTACACTCACTGATTTTCGGATATATTTATGCCCTCTTCTCGCACCGATGTCAAGGTATTTCTGAGTAATATTGTAGAGTATATAAGTTTACATAAGATATAATCACAGACCGTAAAGATGGATTGAAAGAGAGAAAGAGGGAGAGGATGAAGTGTGGAGAGCAAAGTGGAGATAGAACCGAGCAATTCGGGGGATAGACACCTTGACAACATGGTCAGAAAGGTGATAAGAGCGAACAGTCCAACAAAAGCATGACCTGAGTCACGGATAGATAGAGAGGACACCCTTTGTTGAGGATTTTCAGGAGCCCTGTTGTTTTTGTTGTGTGCTGTACTTAGTATACGCTGAGAGTAGAATCAGAAAACGCGACAAGTTTGAGACAAAAGGAAGAAGCAGTGAAAGTGCTTGCAATTAGGCTGAGTTGCGTTTGTGTGTTCATGTCATTGTTTGTCGGGATTTCTCCCGTGTGGAGTTGGGATGCATCCCCGCAAAAGCCACAAGTTCAAAATAACGACGATGATGACGATGATGAATATGCAGACGATCAAGAAGCGTCAAGAGAAGTCAACCCTTCGGACAGTGGAGATGATTCGCCCCAAGATGGGGGAGCGAACCGAGAAGCAGAATCTGCAGAGAAGAAGACAACAGCCGACGGAGGACCATCGGCTGCGCCTCTACGAAAAGGCCCACTGCGAAAAGTCCCTCCCCCGGCAGTAGCACCAGGAAGAGTCCCTCCTCCGGCAGCAGTACCACCCGGAGACAAGCTTCCCACTGCGAGGGTACCTGCTCCAGGAAAGATGCCTGCGATGCGGCGACCTGTCGCTGGGGTTCCTCCCACAGCCGTAGTGGCTCAACCCCCAACTCCAAAAGCAATGGGTGAGCGGGGGAAAGCCGTGGTAGGAAAGCTTGTAGTGGATACAACGTTGAAGCAAGATTCGATGGTTTGGGAACTTCGACTTCTGTGGATATTTTGTGCCTTGTTTGCCTTTTCGTTTGTGCTTTTGTTTTTGCACTTTTTGATACCGGTCGGTGGGCTTAAATTCCTGTCGAAAGGGTCTCATTTGTTCCTAATCCTAGGGAATATTGGCCTTGGTGCTGTTTTGATTTATCGATTGTTCTATCTCGGTCAATGGCCAGGAACCACCATGCAGAGTTCTTTGCTCTGGTTTGGTTTCACGGGTCTCTCTGCTTACACATGGCAGCGCAGAAGATACCCTGATGTCTACATAGGCTCGGGAGTTTTGCTTGTGATAGTGACATGTGCAGTAGGATGGGTCATTGCAGGCAAGTATACTGTCCCCTTGTTTACAGTATCATCTCTTTACACTTCATCCTGGTGGCTAAGTAGTAATCTTGCAACATACACAGCCTTTGGATTTCTGGCGGCAGCTGGCTCATGGATGATCTCTTCCATGTTCTTGGGTTCCCTAGCAAAGCGAAACAGAGGAACAGGGTGCGGGTTGAAGCCCAGTCGTTGGGGAGACTATCGGTTGTTCCCAAGCTTTCTCGTATTTGTCGCCTATCCTCTTTTGACCCTTGCCTGGATTGGACAGATGTTGTGGTCACAACAATACTTGGGTGACGTCACCCAAGTGTGGGCCACCCATCCAAGGCTTTGGTCTGTGCCCTTTGTTTGGCTCCTTTTAACAGCACATCTCTTTGCGTTGCGTGCCCCGAAACCTCCGAAGCCTTTGGATGAGTTCGATGACGAATTCGATGACGAATTCAAACCTGTCTCAAGCAAACCGAGAAAACTGCCAGGCTTTCTGTTATTTTTGGCAACGGTAGGTGGTAGTTTGTTATTCGTGGGGATTCACTTTTACCTTGCATATCTCCGCACATCCTAATGCAACGCGGTAAGGAGCAGTAAAGAATGATACTATTGATGCGGCTCATTTTCTCCGCCAAAGCGGCAGTATTTTTACTGTGCTTCATGGCACTCGCGCTTGTGTTATCGATACCTGGCGCAAAAAGTCCATCTTTCATCAAGATGTTTATGTTGGAAAACGGTATACTTTCGCTACCTTTTCTAGCTTTGACTTTGCTACTTTTACTCAACCAACTCGGTGCAACCTTCCTTCGCATTGGCTGGTTTTTCAAAAAGCCCGACCTGGAAGAAGATGAGCCCATTGCTCCATCTGAGTTCGGAATGGGATTGGAGGAGGATGAAGATTGGAAAGAGCCCACACCTCCGGCTCTTCCCCCTTCTGAGTTGGCCAGCCACAAGGGGCAGATTACCTCTGTCTTGCCTGCCGAGAACGCCCGGGCTTTTCTGCGTACTCTGAAATTTCGCATCAAAGACCCCATGCAATACCTCGACTCCAACGAAGAAATAACAGCCCAATACGGTGGATCTCGTGCCTTTTTCTCGCTACTTTTTCATCTCGGTGCTGTGGTTCTCCTGACGGGACTCCTCTTTTCTATCGCCGTCTTTCCCACCCAACAAAAAACCATTGTTGAAGGTATCTCTTCTCATTTGGGTGGCACCGTAAAAACTCCTTGGCAAGCCACGCTCAAGCGGCTAGGCATGTCCACCAAAGACAGCACAAGCTACCCCAATGTAGCAGTACTCTTCAAAAAAGCTCAACAAGTACACTCAAAGTACTACTCGATGTCACAACCAAAGAGTATCGTTAAACGTTGGGAGAGTTCTCTACATCAGCTCTTCTTAAAACCGGAAAAGCTCAAACTTTCAAGCTGGTCCATCCCAGTATTAAGTTCACTCTCGGCAGATGTTGAGTTTGGAGAGAACAAACAACTGGTGCACATAACACAAGGTAGCAGCAAGTCATTTGGCTCCTACAATGTAAGCCTCGCAGGACTTCACCTCAAGCTAACTGGTATACTCCAAAAGAAGCCTGTCACTATAAGCACAGAGCAGCCCCTAACCACAGAAACAGGGGCAGTCCTTACCTTGTTTGGCTACAACCCCAAACATGGCTCTACAGGTTGTGCCTATCTAAAGTACCAACCCAAAAAAGGGAAAAAGTGGATAGGCTGTGTCCCCTTGCGACGAGGGGTCCAGTTTGAAAAGGGTGTTACTTTTGCTCCAACCTTAATAAGGCAAGGTGTCAAACTTAACTACAGCAATATGATGTCGGAAAATCTTGTGCTGTTTGGCTTAATGCTCTTCTTGCTTGGATTTATGGGCTTCTGGTGGCCACAGCGTTATACCGTAACGATTATGTGGAAACGCAAGAAAAACGACGTAAGCATCGTAGGTTCAGGATTTAATGTTCAAGCCAAATCCATTCTGGAAGGTTTGAAAGAGAGTCTTCATTTTCCAGCAGAGAATATACCTCCACTTTCCACTCGTCCATCGCAAGCCCCTCCACCCTCTGCTCCTCCAGCTTCTCAAAGTGGTGGGCTCGCAGGAGCCCCACGAGGTGTTGGCCAAGGGACATTGGGATACCAACAACAGTCGCAGAAATCCCAAGCTCCCAAAAAACAACCCGCTCCAGGAGTTCCCCAAACGCCGGGAGCATCACAACGGCAAGGTGCTCCCGGTACTCCACAAAATCCGGGTGTTCCAGGAACAGGACAATCTACTGGAATCAAAGCCAACGTTCCACCACAGCAGACTGCGGCTTCGAGAGCCAACTTGCAAGCTGCCGCCTCACGAGCAGGACTCCCACCGGCCTCCAGTGCCAACTTGCAAGCCGCCTCACGAGCAGGGCTTCCATCGGCCTCCAGTGCTAACTTGCAAGCCGCCTCTCGTGCCGGTTCACCAGCACAGACAGAGAGCCAAAAGCCAAAAGGCTTGGCAAGCCTCCCCTCACAGGTTGGACTTCCTGCTGCTGGGGTAGCAACCCCACAACAAAGTCAAAGGCAAGCGGGGGTTCCTTCAAATATCCCTCCAGCACCTGGAAGACCTGCTGCCCCACAAGGCCAACAACCGAGTCCTTCAGCCAAAAAACCTGTGTCACCTGGGGCGCAGGGAAAAACAACTCCAACCCAGTCGCCACAGTCCATGACACAAGAAAGACTTCCGGCAGCCAAACCAGCAGCCAAGTCTCCCATGGGGCCACCAACTCGACCAACCCATGCGCCTCCTCCAAGAACAACCAAAGCGAGACCAGTACGAGACACTCAAACACCTGCAGCACAGAGTTCACCAAGCTCTTCAGGGAATCCTGAGATCGGTCAAATGACCATTCAAACAAAGTCCCGTTGGAGTCAAACTGACACATTTGACAAAAATGCGATCATCAATGCTTCCCAGCAG
>JALTMC010000445.1 GCA_027005175.1 Myxococcales bacterium | reverse complement strand
CCTCTAATCACCTTCACTCGATGTGGCCTGGTGGAAGAACCAAATAAATTGTGTTTGTTCTTTTTGAGGTCGAGACCCTGCACGTAATATTCAAGAACCCCAAGACGCACCCTTCCTCCCGGAATAACCGCATGATAGTTGACGCCCCGAGACAGCTTCATCCGCAGAGAGAGATAACTAGACTCTCCTTTGGTTCGGTAAAAAAGAAAGACATCGTCCAGATCATCATTTTCCAGGATCTGCCCACGAATCGTAAGCGAGTGCCCTGCTGAGACAGAGGTGAGAGGCGAATGTTTAAAGACCATGGATGTCGAAGCGATGACATCACCTGGTGCCAAAAAAACACTGCATAACAAAAAGGTGGACAGAAAAAAAGTACACCCGCTATCCGAGAGTTTTAGCCGAAGCTTGGGGTTGAAAGGATTTTGACCCATGAGGCTGTTCCATCAATCAAAAGGTCCAGACCACAAAAACACAAAGGAAGACAAACGAGCACTCACAGTCACCTTCCTCTTTTCTTTGCCTCCATCGCCGCGCACCACTGCCGAGTTGCCTCTATCGCTGCGCACCACTGCCGAGTTGCCTCCATCGCTGCACTCCACTACTGAGCATGTTCTGTTGCAGATTGAGGATCCGAATCCGACAACTCCGAGTCTTTCGACAACTCCGAGTCTTTCGACAACTCCGAGTCGTTCGACAACTCCGAGTCGTTCGACAACTCCGAGTCGTTCGACAACTCCGAGTCGTTCGACAACTCCGAGTCGTTCGACAACTCCGAGTCGTTCGAAGTTGCAACCTCTTCATCGTTGTCAAGGGAGCGAAGGATCAGCACTCCAGGAAGGAGAAATGTCAGGGCAAAGGAGCCACCAGCCAGTTCCCCCCAAAGCAGAAGGTGAAATAAGCCTCGAATGAGATCATCTTCCTTAATCGCACCAATTCCCAGAGTAAAGAAGTAAAGCCCGATAACAAGTCCACCCAGAGAGCCGATCACCATCAAGAGAATAGCAGAGGTAATCTTTAGAACTTTCATTCAACGATCCTATTCATTCTGAAGCAATGACTTCATCAAGGAGGGGCATCATCAAGGAGTGCCACTCCAACAGATTCCAACGAGAGGTCACAGTGTACCATGATGAGGCTCTAAAAACACGCACAACCCCATCGGACAGTTCCAACTCAGTCTCCGGGTCCAAATTCCTCGCAGGCGGCCCCTGGTTTACGAGAGAGTTGAAGTTGATGTTCAAGGTCGCGCAATGCGGTCCGAATTCCCTCTTCAATCACAGGATGATAGAATGGCATCGTCAGGGCTTCTTGCACGGTCATTTTCTTTTGAATGGCCCAAGCGAGCAAGTGAGCTGTATGTTCGACGCGAGGGCCGATCATCTCTGCCCCGAGCAACAAGCCTGTATGTGCCTCCCCATAGATTCGAACCATACCTTTGTTCTGTCCCATCACACGCGCTCGCCCCTGCTTCCAATAGCTTACAGTTCCCACGCGATTCTTCGTGCAATCCATCTCTTTCCAGGACTCACCCACCAGAGCGATTTGGGGATCCGTGAATACGATCGCTAGCATCGTCTGTCGGGGGGAGACCATCACATCGGGAAAATGTGCTGCATTGACTCCCACGATACGTCCTTCATCTGCCGCTTCGTGAAGGAGTGGCCGGAATCCATTCACATCTCCCGCAAGAAAGACGTGTGAATCTCCAACTTGTCCTGTATTCTTATCCCAGGGAGGTATGCCTCTCTCATGGAGAGGGATTCCGGTCTTTTCCAGATCAAGAGAACTGAGATTCGGAGAACGCCCCGCTGCCATCAAAACATACTGGTATTTCCCCTCATGTTTTGAGCCATCTGGATCTGTAAACTTAATCTCAACACCATCTTCCACCTCCTGAATCGAGTCCAGTTGGAAATCGGAGTGCAGATCAAGCTCGTCTGTGAATATGGAGTGGGCTTCTTTCAGCATCTTTGGGTCAGAGAGTGGGCCCAACAAACCTTGAATTCCAACCAATGTCGTTCTCACCCCAAGTCGGTGAAGAGACTGTCCCAACTCCAAAGCGATCACGCCCGTCCCCACAACCAAAACACTCTCAGGCAATGTCTCCCACTCAAAGACATCGTCGTTAAACTGCAAGACTTTCTTGCTCAGTCCTCGGTAAGGAGGGGGCACAAAAGACGATGAACCTGTAGCAATCACAAAACTCTTCGCCTTCACTTCTGCGATCGTCTTGCCCTCAGCATCCTCAACAGCCAGCGTATGTGCATCAAGAAAACGTGCCCGCCCCGACAGAAAAGCACCACTCTCTTTGATGTCATCCACGGATTGGAGAACAAAGCTCACAAAGAAATCACGCTTCGCTCTCACACGTTCCATCACTTCTCGATCATTGATCTCAACCTGAGCATGAACACCGAAGGCCTCCGCATGTTGAGCGAGATGAGCGGCATCCGCAGCAGCAACGAGTAACTTGGAAGGCATACACCCCACACGCGCACACGTTGTTCCAAGAGGACCTGGATCGATCATCATGGTTGAGGCCCCTGCCTTGGCAGCATTCCGACGCGCAACCAAACCTGCTGTCCCTGCTCCCAAAACAGCAACATCCACTTCTATCTTTTGCATGAAACTCTCCTTCAGCTTCTCTTGTTCAAGAATCTACCACCCATATCAGAATAAAATAAGATTGGATAGGGAACCATGGAGACAACACACAAACATCTCGTTGCAAACCACAAGCATGGAAATTCATTCCCATCCATCAGGTAGATTCCCGTATGTCAGGCAGATTCCCATATATCAGGCAGATTCCCATAGGTTAGACTTATTGGAGTGGTGCAGGATTTCGGGAAGAGTGTAGGAGTGGGAAGGTTAGGAGGCGTTGAGGTACCACAGGAAGATAGTGAGCTTGCTTTGTACCTTGCCTGAGGGCTGCTACTGCGTTTCCGCTTGTCTTCTACGTTGAATTTCTTTATAGTTTGGATACTTATTCTTCAGCCATAGATACAATCGTATGATTCGTTGCGTGAACACGTACTCGCCTTGTTTTTCTCTCACCAGTACGTTGAGGTCTATCATGCGGCGCAAAAATTTATCTACTTTTCTTTTTTCCCCTTCTGAGCAAAGCTTAAGCAAATCCTGCCTCGCTATAACTCGGGGAGATAGTCCAAGACTCCCTATCTTTAAGAGTATGGAGTGATAATCCGAGCTGCGTATAACATCAAGCACTGCTCGGTCGATATGTTTTCGACCGAGTTCGTCAGCTGCGTCAATCAAGGCAAACATGGAGTCATCGACATCAATGACGCCATCATTGTCTTGCCAGTACGCACAGTCTCCAATGAGATGCATCAATCGCGGATATCCTGCCGAGAAGTGAACGATGTTTACCATAGCATCCTCTTCCACCATGATTCCGACAGAAGCAAAGCTTCTCTCAAAGAAGTCTTCGACCTCCTCTTCTTCCAACACATCAATTTCTATGAGTCGAAAGATCCTTCCTACTGGCTCATGGCAGCCTACTAGAGAGTCCCATCTTTCTCTTGTTCCGCACAGCATGAGAAGAAAGGGGTGCGGGTCTTTATCCGCCATATTTTGGTCAATGAGCCCCTTGAGTAAATGTGCAAACTGCGGGTTCGATGCTATTCCGTTGATCTCATCCAGGATCAGCATCACGCCTCGAACGCCTTCCCCCTCAAGGCGAATAGCAATCTCACGCAAAAAAGACAGCATCCCGATAATGCTGGAGAGACTTGAGGCATCTGCACGCAAAGCATCGGTTTTGAGCGTCACCCCAAACAACTTTATATCCTTGATGTATTTCTTCATCCACTTTCGAATAATGCCTTGCTTTGTGGCTGAAAGAGCTCCTGACTGAATCGTCGCTTCCAAGATGGCAACAGCCAGATCTTCTAAGGTATGCGCAGCACCCAACGAGACGTAGACTCCATGGAGATTGTGCTCTTTTTCTGCAAGCGTTTTGAGATACTGGGCAACAGAAGTCTTGCCTATGCCATACTCTCCCTCAATAAAGAAAGCACTTGTGGTTCCGCTGGCCACTCTACGAATCCCTTGATTGAGCACTTTTTTTATCTCGACTTCCCTCCCAACAAACAGCTCTTCAGGCACCGGTTGGCCTGGGAAAAATGGACCAGACTTGATTTGTGTTTACTATTGAGATGAGCCTGAGCCTCAACATCCAACAACAACTTCACCTTTCTTTTGGACTGTCGCAAATTCGCAATGACTCCACGAAATCTCACCATCCTACCCATCCACGAAATCACTTTATTATCCGCCGGACTAAAGTCCAGCTCTGAGAAACGAAGTACCCTGAAGGGCACTGGAACATCAGCCCGACGGAAAGCTCGCCCGCAGAAGCCCTGTATTTAAATAAGAAAAATAGATACTTGCTGACTCGGTCAGGCTCGGACTGTTCCGAGGATCTACAGGCTGTTGATTCTTTTTACCAGCACAGGTTCTTGCGATTATGATACAGGTCTCCCTTATTCTTTGATCGCGTTTCTTTGATCGCTGCTTCGCAGGCTACCGATCTTGGAATGCAGCCA
>JALTMC010000444.1 GCA_027005175.1 Myxococcales bacterium | reverse complement strand
CAAGGATGGCCTCTATATCGCGCTCACCATAAAACGCGATGACAGACATATCATCGAGATGCAAGCCACTACATTCATACTCCATCCCGATCTTCCAGTCGGAGGCGGGCTTGAATGCACTCTCAAAATAAGACCGCAACTTCCCCATATCACCTGTTCGTAAAGGAGTATCTCCATCCAGAAAAAAGGAGCGCTGCTTTGAAACATGGCTCTTCGGATGCTCTGCTAACTCCGTGAGAACACCGCTGTTTGCCTTGGGATGAACAAAGACGATCTGTGTCTCATGTGCGCCCTTTCGTGGCTCTTTGTCGATCAAACGTGTGGCATGCTTTGTCAAGCGAGCCAGATCACTTTCAATATCCGACGTTTCCAAACAAATATGATGCAGACCCTCTCCCCGAGAGCTGAGAAACTTGGAAATCGGTGAATCTTCAGAAACAGGCTCCACCAACTCGACTCGTGTGTTTTCAAGAGGGATGAAAGCAACACGCACCTTCTGATCGGGAATAAGCTCTGTATGCTCAACCTCCAAGCCAAGCTGTTCTGTATAAAAGCGACTGGCTTCTTCGATATCACGCACGACAATAGCGATATGATCAAGGTTTTTTATCATGGCTCTCTTATTCCAAGTTTTGATTGAATTGAATTGCACTACAAGGCTTCGCTTGTCAACGAGGGGGGGGTGGGGATGTATTCCAGGTGAAGAGCAAAAGAGTGCCTGTCGCAGCCAGGACACCGCCTCCGATATACAGCGCGTTGGAAACCGTGCTCTGGGTCAAAGCCTCCCGAGCCCCCATGCTGATCGATTGAGCATTGCGATTGGGAGCGTTTTGAAGTTTCACAAACTTATCCCGCACATCGTTCATGTTTTGTTGCGCCACCACCCCAACAAGAACAGCCGCTCCCACAGTGAGAACTCCAATACCTGTCATGGCCCAAGCCATGGGATGTGGCCGTAATCCTCCTGGCCGACGAGGTGGAGGCGGTACTCTTCTGCGACGCTCAACCATCACACGACGCCTCGGAGGAATCACACGCCGTCGCACAACAAGTGATAGACGACTTCGAAGTTCAAGCCATATCCTCTTCACCTCTGGAACTTTCTTCCTTCGTAGAAAAGGAGAGCGAAGATACACATCCAACAACTCATACGCCTTTTGGAATTTTCTCAGCCTGTAGTAAGACAAACCAATCAAACGGTCCAACTCTGCTCGCGTTTTGTGATATCGCGAGAGCTTTGGCAACAACTCTCGCGACTTCCGAAACCTGCCAACCGCTCTCTTGTATTGGCCTCTTGAATAGAAAGAAAAGCCTTCACGATAAAGCTGCACAGCGCGTTGAACATCCACAGCCCAAGCTGAAAAAGTAAAGCACCAAGCCAGTAGTCCCACAGATAACCCCAACGCTCGACTCATACAACAACACTCTCTGTTTAACGAAAAATATTGGGGGCCAGAGTGATACGCTTTGTTTTACTTACGCTGGCTTTCCACTTAAAATCATAACTTAAGAAGCCGTTCTTTGAAACACGGATCTTCACTGTGCTTGACGCCTTAGCCCTTACCTTGATCGGCGTAACACCTTTCAGCACACTGTTGACCCAAACCTTTGCTTTCGACGGTTTCGTCACCACAGAAAGAGTCACCCACACAGCCTTCGGAATAGAGCGTCTCTTGGGCACATTTGGAAGACTTCGAACCACTGGTAACTTTCTCCTCTCCAACACTCGACGACCTCGAACCTTCCGACGACGAGACCTCCACCTACGACGAGACCTCCACCTACGACGTCGAACCTTCTTACGTCGTCGAACCTTCCGACGTCGTCGAACCTTCTCACGTCGTCGAACCTTCCGACGTCGTCGAACCTTCCGACGTCGTCGAACCTTCCGACGTTGTTGGACTTTTCGGTGTACTTTAACGTTACGCACCTTGGGAGGGTCATCCAACTCATCTTGACTGTGATTGTTGTTGTCCAACTTTCGACGTGGAGAGACCTTGCTTCCCGGGCGGACCGCAACAATGCGTTGTTGAGGAGGAGTGACACGCGGTGCTCTTGCAGTCGCATTTGTGGCTTGGACAGCAGGTTTTAAGAGTTTTCCAGGATGTGCCTTTTTGTGTGCAACCAAAGGCAAAACCATCCTTCGTTTGGGATCGTCCAAGGAAGGTGGTGTTGGAAGACCACCTTTTTGTTTTTGAACAGAGGCTGTTCGAGATAGTACAGACTTGGTGTTGTCCACATGTATTGAGCCAAAGATATAAAAAAGCAACGCAGCTCCAACCCCTCCGACAAGCCCAATGGCAGCCCACATCCAGTTGTTGCTGACTCCGCTACGAGGATAGACCTCAGCACTTTGCTCGACTTGTGGAGAGAGAGTACCGCTCTGTTTTTCTCCACGATAGGTGCCACTGACTGCGGCGGGTACAGGTAGACTTGGCACAGAAATACCAGGGGTCGGAGTGATCGCCCGCGTTGGAGAGAGTCCTTCACTGGGGACGAGAAGATTTCCCATCACTGGAATCGGCTGCGGACCCGACGGTGTCGAAATAGCCTGCGTCTCCTGCATGACCTGACCGGGTATCGAAGCACCAAGAGACAAGCTGAGCTGGGAAGAAGGATTGAGCTGGGAAGAAGGGTTGAGTTGGGAAGGAGGGTTGAGTTGGGAAGAGAGGTTGGGGGGAGCGACCCGACGGACAGGGGTGGGCAGCACCTGGCTGGGTCGAACCACTTGAGTTTGCTCACTCTCAAAAACAGCAAACAAAGCATCGGCGAAGCTATCGGCAGAGTCAAATCGTTGAACGGGATTCTTAGCCAACGCTCGTTGTAAAACCCACTCCAGTGCTGGGGGAAAGTGAACGTCGGGTGCAAGATCAGACAGTCGAGGAGGAGGTGTCTCCATTTGGTGCAACAAGATCTCATTCGTAGTACCGGTGAAGAGAGCCTTTCCCGTGAGGATCTCCACCAGTAACACACCACAGGCGTAGAGGTCTGTGCGATGGTCGATGCGTTCGACCTCACCAGCAGCCTGTTCAGGAGACATATACCTTGGGGTCCCCACAGCCAGCCCTGTCTCCGTCAAACGAGAACCACCTCGTTTCTCCAGCATCCGAGCGATGCCAAAATCGAGCACTTTAATCGTGCGTCTGCGCCGGGTGCCAGGAGTCCATATGAGATTGTCAGGTTTGAGATCACGATGCACGATACCCTGCTGATGGGCGTAAGAGAGTGCGTCAAAAAGCTGCTCAAAGATCTCCTTGAGAATCTCGGTGGGTGGGCACCCTTCATTTTTGATATGCCATTGCAGAGTGTGACCTTCCAGCCACTCCATAACAAGGTAGAACCCCAAACCATCGATTTGTCCAAAGTCTATCACTTGAACAATATTGGGATGTCGGAGGGAGGCCAGGAGCTGCGCCTCTCGACGAAACCGCTCCACCATAAGTTCATTATGAAGCAAGTGAGGATGGAGGATTTTTATGGCAAAAGAGTTCGCTAACTCAACATGCTCTGCTCGGTAGACGTAGCCAAAGCCTCCCCCACCAATCCGCTCACGAATACGATATTTATTGATGATCCGATCAATCAGAGGATCTGTGATCCCTTGCAGGTGATTCCCACAGCTATTGCAGAATGTCGCATCATTCTGGTTTGTATAATCACATTGAGGACAGATCTGCATCCTTCCCATATCCTTGAAGCGGTGGTCTGACTTTGAATTCACGAAAAGCAGACGGCCCAGCCCTTCGACAAAGGGCCCAATACGAAGGGTTCAACGTAGCATAAAACCCCATCAACAGCAAGATACCAACGGCCAAGAGGCCCACGCTATTGAATGGTATATCGAGTCTGGCCTAGTCCTTTTTCTCTGCCAGTCGCTGTTTCAGTAACGCAAGATCGTGCTGCCAAGCCTGTTCTTTTTCACGAAATCGTTGCGCTTCCAACAACTGTTGCTCCACAACAACATCAGTAACTCTTGTATCAGCACCTTGTTGAAGAACAACACTTTCTTCTAACGCATCTATGTCTCGGTCGATCTGAGTAAAAGTTGCCAAGGGAGAGTTTGCATCTGCCCCAGAATAGGATTCTCCCATATGGGATTTGGCCTGCGCTTGATGCAACCGACTCACCAATGCATCCCGACGACGTATCGCTGCCTGGATCTGTCGATCCAAGGAAACTTCTGAATCCTTGATCTGCTCAACCTCTTCGCGGAAGGTCTGCAAGGCTTCCAAGTGAGTAGACCAAACCCTCTCTCGATTTATTTTTTCACCGAGAGCTTCCTTGGCTAAAGCATCATCTCCCCACTCCACTGCTTTCCTTGCGCGAGCTTCCCAATCGTCGATAGCCCCTCTTATCTCGGCCTCTTCCAGCTCCAACTTTTTCTGTTCGGCCATCACATCCACAAGACGCTGACGACACCGCTGACGCTGAATATTCAACTCCTCCAAGATCAAAGCAAACTCGCGCTCGGGATCTTCCAGTAGGTTCAGCTTTGCATTCGCTTCCGCTTGGAACAAACGTTTTATGCGTTTGAGAAAGCTCATCAGAATGCTCCGTGAATAGGCTCTTCTT
>JALTMC010000443.1 GCA_027005175.1 Myxococcales bacterium | reverse complement strand
GCTCAGGCCATGCTTGCTATCATTTATATGAAAAAGCACAAGCCAGAAAAAATGGAAGAAACCTTCGAAATGGCCGTCAGATTAAGCAAAAAAGAAGCACTGCTTTGGAACGTTTATGCGTATTGCCTGAGTAAAATCAAAAAACGAGAACAGGCAATCGAAGTCCTCGGACGAGCCATCAAAATCCTTCCTCACAACAAACACTTAATCGACAACCTCGTTGCACTACAGAACAACAAAAAAATGCGAATGAAGGTGTTTAACGAACAATGGTACCAGTTCCACCTCGAAAAACCTCCCACACAACGTACCCAAAATCCCCGCTTCTCACGCCGCTAACTCCAAAGTGCCTCCCACACAGCGTACCCAAACCTCCGCCTCTCACGCCACCAACGTCAAAGTGCCTCCCACACAGCGTACCCAAAGATCTCCGCTTCTCACACCGGCCCAACCTCCATTTCTCACGCCGCCAACGTCAAAGTGCCTCCCACTTTTTCTTTCACAGTTCTGTCTCCATTAAAAAAAAAATGCAAAGGGCCCGAGTAACCCTTTGCATTTAAGTTCAATAAACCCCAAAATTCCCTAGCAGAACCCCCCCTCTTGGGGAGGGTTTCAAGCCACCACAACAAAGCTATTGTGTGCTCAATACCCGCAGAGAAGACATCAACAACGAAGGCCACACTGAAACCAAATTCAAGAACAAGCCTCAGCATGACAAAATGTTGTTCTGTCGCTTTGTCCGAGAGCACCCTGCACATCGCATTCCGAGCCTATGCAAAAACACATTTATCAAAACTTATCATAGAAGTGGAAGAAATATAGGAATGCTCTATCAATTCAACGATCATGGAATTCCACGATCGTTGAATTAAATATTGTCAACGATCGTAGAATAACAAGTTATTATTCTACGATCGTTGAATTGATAAGTTATTCCATGAGCATGAAAGCCAACCATTATTCCACGATCGTTGAATTTATTCATGATGAGTGAAGAGCTGTCTATGAAAGGAGTTCCGAGACTTCACTTAAATCAGACCGATTTTTGTCTAGACATTGAGTTCCATCTCAAACTTTGGGCTTGGGGTAGAAGGGCTTCTCGATGGTTTTCGCCTTGGGAGTTGTCAATGTTGTAGCTCCCTTACTTCAATATTGCGAGATAGCATAGCCGTAGAGGCGGTGTGAGTTCTCAGTAACAGCTTCACTCACCTCTTCTGGAGAGAGAGACTTCAAGGTGGCGATAGCATCAATGACAAGGGTGACATTGGCGGGTTCGTTGCGTTCCTCACGAGTGGGGCCGAGAACAGGGCTATCTGTTTCGACCAGCAGAGCAGAAAGAGGCAGACGTTTTACAAGCTTTTCTTTTTGTCGGTCTCGTACAATCGATGTGGGTATGGAGAAGTAGTAACCAGCTTCAACTGCGGGTAAAGCTTTGGAAGCTTTACCATCAAAAGCATGAAGTTGGACTTGTTTCGCGCCGTGTTTCAGTAGGAAGTCGATGGTGTGATGGCCAGCGCTTCGGGAGTGGACATTTAAAGGCAGATGATACTGCTTGGACAAGCCAATAAAATGAGCGAAGATCTCCCGTTGTATCTCTCGCTCTTCTTCTTCTTTGATCTTCCAGTAATCGAGGCCCACTTCGCCAATGGCACAGAGGCTCTTATGGTGTTGATGAATCCACGCAAAGACCTGTCCTGCCTGTTCAAGATCGGGGGTATCGGGATGTTGACCAGCGGCAGGAAGGAGCATCGGAAACTGTTCTGACAACAACAAGGCTTTTTCAGCATCGGCAACATTCTCAGCAACAGCGATGACGGCCTTAACTCCAGCAGCTTTTGCTCGCTCAAGAACTTCGTTACGATCGTGATCAAACGAAGAGTCGACGATGTGAGCGTGGGTATCAATCAACAAGACTATTCATCATCCGGATATTCGTGACCTAAGGTGTATCGGACCCACTCCTCCTCAAAAGCAAGAGAATCCATAGACTCCATACGATCGAGGAAAAGGACACCATCCAGGTGGTCGTATTCGTGTTGAAGAACACGAGCGTGAAACTCGTCAGCCTGAAAGTGCAAAGTATTGCCATCAACATCAAGAGCTGTGACTTCCAAAGAGAAGTGGCGAGGGACCTCACCCCGGATCGCAGGAATGGACAAACATCCTTCCCAGCCGATCTCCATGATGGAGCCGATGGGCTTGAGTTGAGGATTAATCAGAACCTTTGGCTCAAACACAGAAACATCGTCGCTGCCCTCATCATCCACAGGGACATAGTAAGCGAAGCAACGCCATCCTTTCGCGACTTGGGGTGCCGCAAGGCCCACACCTTGGGCAGACATCATGGTTCGGATGAGGGCTTGGCCAAACTCGCGCAAAGCCGGAGTTCCGAGGGCAGAGGATGGAACAGGGTCAGCGATCTCTCGCAGCACGGGATGCCCCATACGGATGATTTCTAAGGTCTCCAAAGCGGAGTCATTCTCAGCTGGCATATTTAGGACTGCTCTTTTTGTTTAAGAAAGCCCATCAGATCACGATCGATGGCCCATCTTGTCAGGCCAGGAGCGTAACGGACTCCATAGTAGGGCATCAAACTATCCATACCACCGGGAACAACGTGATATTTGCCGCTGGCCATTCCCTTGAGAAGAGAGTGTGCCACATCTTTGGGCTGTGAGGTTTTCACCTTACCGCTGATAACCTTGGTCTCTTCTGGCTTGGTCTCATTTTCCTGTGCCAGTTGGGGGGTATCTGTATCTGGCGGAAGCAACACTGTGACTTTGATGTTGTGAGGCAAGAGTTCATTTCGGAGCACATCGGAGAATCCCATCACCGCAAACTTACTGGGAGTGTAGGCCGCATACCCAAAGATACCGAGGACACCAGCCAGCGATGAAACATTAACGATGTGTCCACTGCGGCGTTTCTTGAAGTGAGGGACCAAAGCCAGTGTTGTCCACACTGTACCAAGATAATTGACCTTCATCATCTGCTCATACATTTCAGAGGGAGTTTCATCCATGTAGTTGGCATATGCGATACCTGCGTTGTTGATCAAGATATCGATATCTTGTTGTTGCAAGAGATCCTGCATCGCAGTTTCGATAGCAGCCTTGTCGCTGATGTCGGCTGAGATCGCTTGCCATACCTGCCCATCATGCGTGCGCTTGGAATCCAACTCAGCAATCACAGCATCGAGTTTGTCTTGGTTTCGAGCCACCAAAAACAGGTTTGCCCCATACTCGGCAAGTTCGAGTGCAAGACTTCGACCAATACCACTGGAACCACCAGTAATCACAACATTTTTCTTATAAAATGTTTGTCGCATATTCAATTCTTCCTCTGCTGTCAGGGTTGAAGGCCGACCTGTTAGAAGCTCTTCGAAACCCGTGGATGCTTTTTGTAGGAGCTTTTGTCCCAAAGACGAGATATCTTTGGGTGTCACATCGACCACTCGTTTGACGAACTCTTCTCCAGCCCACTGCACACGCTTGACCGTGGAATTCGGATTGCGTGACGAGTAAGGAAGAACACCGAGCTTCTTACCAATAAACTCAAGAATCTCTAGAGTAATACCGATGTCTTGTTCGGTGTGAGCTGCCGTAATATTGCAACGTAATCGCTCTTCACCATCGGGAACAGCAGGAGATACAATGGGAATCATAATGACGCCCATGGCGTGAAGCCATGCACCAAACTCCAACGTTTTGTTCTCATCACGCAACACAAGAGGGGTGATGTGTGTGTTGCTGGTTCCCAGGTCAAAGCCCAAAGACAGCAGCCCATCTTGCATCAACTTTTGGTTGCGATGTAGACGTGTCATATAGGACAAGTCATTTTCCATAATGTCCAAGGCTTGGATCATTGCAGCCACTTGAGGAACAGGCAGAGATGCAGAAAAAGTAAAGGAGCGTGCAGAGTTCTTAAGAAAATGAATGATTTCCTTTTCACCGAGAACAAAGCCACCAACCCCACCAAAGGATTTGCTGAATGTCCCCACCAGAAAGTCCACACGCGGGACATTGTAGTGTTCGCAAACACCGCGACCACGTGCGCCTAATGTGCCGATACCATGGGCATCATCAAGGACGATAGCGGCATCGTACTCCTTGGCAAGAGCCACCATTTCATCGAGCGGAGCGATATCTCCATCGAGGCTATACACGCCCTCAATGACGATCAGTTTTTGCTCATACTCCGAGCTTTTCAAGACACGGCGCAAGCCGCGCAAGCTATTGTGTCGAAACGACCGAACTTCGAGTTCTTCCCCAAAAGAGCCCTGCGCCATTCGGACCCCATCAATGATGGATGCATGGCTCAACTGGTCGAGAATCACCGTTGTTTTTGGCACAGCAAAGCAGGACAAGACGCCCACCAAAGACTGGTACCCTGTGGTAAAGACCATACAGTCGGGATAATCAAAGAATTGAGCGAGACGCTGCTCCAATTCAACGTGCATATCAGACGTGGCCTGTACACGCGAACTTCCCAACCCCATCCCGTACTGATCGGCCGCACGCTTGGCGGCCTCAATCAAACGTGGATCTTGCGACAAGCCAAGATAGTCGTTGGAGGT
>JALTMC010000442.1:15717-16262 GCA_027005175.1 Myxococcales bacterium | reverse complement strand
AGTCGGAGAGGTGCTGTCAACCCAAAACAGGGCTGGTGTGTCTATGGTAGAAAGGAGAAATCCATTACAATGCGGATAAAGATACTTTCGTTGGTAGACTTGACACAAGTATGCGATGTTAGAATGACAAAGAGAAGGAACTGAGATGACTGTTGATAGTGTGCCAAAGACTCAAAATTTTCGACAACTCCTTACCTATGGAATTCTTCTCCTTGGCCTTTGTGCCACTCTCCTGGGGTGTCCCACTGGAGTACCGTCCGGTGAAGGAATGAATAACAATGCCCAATCTGGAGGTGATCGACTCTCCGGTGACAGTGGAGCAGCATCATATGAGCAGGATCGAACCCAAGAAAAGCAGGGAGACGCTGCTCTGGGCTTGGACAGCTCAGAAAACACAGAGTATCCTCAGAACACAGACTCATTCCCAGGAAGAGAGTATCCCGCTGGTACCGAGCAAGCATCTGGCAATGAGTACCAGAATACAGACCGTATCTCGCCAAATCCCGACGAGGCTCCCGTCACCGAGCAAATAGCCAACGATGCCT
>JALTMC010000442.1:0-15707 GCA_027005175.1 Myxococcales bacterium | reverse complement strand
TCCTGATAGTGGTCAATTGGGAAATACTTGCCAGCACGCATGTGATTGCATCCAAGGCCTGGATTGCCAGCAAGGTAAATGTGTTCAGCCCAGCCTACCCATCTACTGTTGTAGTAAGTCGCTATGTCCTCCTGGTGAGGCTTGCATCACACGGAAAAACTCACGAAGTCAATGCGCAACAGGACCCAAGTGCACGACAAACTGCGACTGTCCTCAAGGTCAGCTCTGCTACAGTGGTGGTTGCCAAAAGACAAAGGTCCCTGTCTATTGTTGTGAAAAGGCTGGATGTCCAGAGGGAACGATCTGCTTTGACAAAAATGGCACACAAAAAACCTGCACCAAAGCGGGTGGTCCATCAGGGTGTCAACATACCTGTGATTGCAGTCAAGGACTTCTCTGTGTCAATCAAATCTGCATCAAAGTAGGTAACCCAGTCTATTGCTGTGACAAGACATCCTGCCCTTCTGGCAAAACATGTGTCTGGCGCGTTGGAGGCCTCGGTAACTGCAAACCCAATCAGATCCGTTGCAAAAGCTCATGTGATTGCCAGGTGGGAGAAAGCTGCTTCAACGGAGCCTGCACCAAAAGCAACGCTATGCATTGCTGTAGTCGCAAAAACCAATGCCCTTCGGGTCAGATATGTCAGGACAAACAAGGAGCCCTTCGTATCTGCGGAAGTGGCCGCAGTTGCACGAACAAGTGTGATTGTCCGGCCCAAGAAACTTGCTTCAATGGTCGCTGTATTGGCAGTACACAAAGCGTCCCACCTTGCTGCACATCACAAAACTGTCCCAAAGGAAAATTCTGTTACAAACCCAATGGCAGCTTTGGAAGCTGTCCGTAGTTAGAGAGGCATCTATTCCAAGAAAAACAAGTTATCAAAATTCAGCAATTAAAATGCGACAACTTCCTTGACAACTACCGATGGACATTGTGAAAGATTCCTGTTCATCGAGGCAAACAGGTGGTATCGTGGTGTGGGACTGCACTTCAAAGTCTTAGATAATACTAGGTGCGTTGACAACAGAAGCTCCCGACACTTTTTTTGAGATCCATGAATTTCACGAAGACACGCGAACCATTGGGCTTTGCCTATGTGTTGAGATTCGAATGAACTATTGTTAGGCTTGATTTTGGGTAGCCGTCGTTGTCTGTTTCTTGCTCTCCATTCGTGTTACCCGATTGTGATTCGTGGAGCTTTTTTATTCATCATGGATTGCTATGTCTTTGAAGAGGAATGGTTATTGATGGGTAGTCGTTTGTGGGCTGGGTGGATCTTGTGGAGTCTTTCTTTGAGTGGGGTGGGGTGGTCTGGTCTGGATATCGAGGCGGATTGGTTTGGTGGAAGTTGGGGGCCTACCACACCATCTTTGTCACCTTATAGCGACTGGGATATCAAAGAGACTCTTCATTTTACAAAAAAGCCCGGAACACCCTGGATTCAAAAACCTGTCAAAAGAGTCCTGGTGACGGCGTATACCGACCGACCTACGATCTGGACCACGCTGCGTTATCGAAGCGTGATGAGGCTTGCTCAATGGTATCTGGCTCGTTGTCGGATTCGTATCGATATTCCCAAATTACGAGTTCTTCCTCACAAAACATTAACACACAAACGTCTGGTTCGATGGAAGGTCCCTCGGCCCTTGATTGTGAGTAAAGATCCTGCTGAGACGTTGTTGTTGTTTACACATGATGTGCAGTATTATTGGGGGCGTGGCTCACAGAGGCGACGCTATCGGTTGTTGGGGGTGAGTTCTACGGTGTGGGTGGAGGTGAAGAGGAATCACTGGTTGAAGCGTCATGCTGTGTGGACTCGGCTCTCTCCCGTGTATACAACACTGGCTCATGAGTTGGGGCATCGGCTTGGGCTCCCCCATGTCTCTGAGCCCTATCGTTTGATGGTGACGGGCTCGGGGGTTCGTGGATCTCTTACGATGCTGTGGACCTCCTTTCTGGGATACATGGCTCCTCAACGTTTTCGGTTTACCCCTCAAGAGTGCCTTACGATGCACAAAACCTTGCACAAGCAAAGAAAGCGAAGACACAAGAAGGGGAAACGCTGAGACCGTTCTTGCTTTTTGGACGGAGCACCTTCTCGAACTGAGAATTTTCATTTGTGTTATAGTTGCGTTCATCTTCATGAGAACAAGCATCATCTGGTGTTATTGTGCGATATTGATGCAGGCTTAAGACCGTTTTGAAAAAGTAGTAACGATCAGAGTTTTACGGAAGGAGGAGCTGGTTCTTCCTTTGGTCGTTGGGTTTTGTGGTGTTGGATAAGGTGATTTGAAGAACCAGGAACTTGTGAAACCAATCGCTGTAGATTTGGGAAAAGCTTATTGGGTGATTGCTCGAACCGATGAGACGGGGCAGCCGACGGTGGCTGGTCTGGGAGATGGTGGTCTGATCCCTGCCTTGATCACGGAATATGAGGGGCAGCTGATGATCGGGCAACAGATCGATCCGGTGGAGGGGGTTCCTTACTTGCGTGACTGTTCCCGGTGGGCCTTGGGTGGACCTGAGATCCGCAATGAGCTGGGTCAGTTTCTGCGTGACGGTGCCAATGGTGAGGTTGAGATCTATCTGGCCGGTGAGTGGTGGGCTTCATCAGCTCTTTTGACTCGGATGTTTGGAGATACCACCCGAGTGGTGAAAGATTATTTGGCACCCAACTCCTCTCTTCCCGTAGTGGCAGCTGTTCCTCCTGATCTCGACAAGGAGTTGTTGTTACTCTATCGAAAGTCGATGATGGATGCTGGTTTGACATTGGCTGGTTGGTGTCCCACTCCCCTGGCATTGGCGTTTGGTGACTCTGATCTTCTTCAGCGTGAGCACACTATTGCTGCAACTCTTATGATTGATTGGGGCTTGATCACCCTGGGAATCGTTGAAGTGCAAGATGGCTTTGCACAACTGCGTGTGTCTAAAAATCTCGAATGGTCTTGGCAACAGTGGGGGCAGCAGATCCCTCTGGAACAAGTTGCTGAACTCGTAGAGCAGGTTTTGTCGATGGCTCGGGAATTCTGGGATATCGAGTTGTCTGCGATCGATCGTTTGTTAATCGGTGGAGAAGAGGCGTGGATCCATCAGTTGTATCCGCTATTGCAAGATCGTATTCCTGCGGCTCTCACTCCTTTTCATCAACCGCGACTTGCCGTTTCTATGGGCACAGCTTTGTTTGCCGAGTTGCTGCATGAGGGATTGGTGTTGGCACCGATATCATCACCAACATCTTCGACACAAGTTACTCTTTCTGGCTTTGCTTTGCCGGATTCTCAGATCGAGGTCCGGGGAGGGGCGCAAGACGAAGTCTTTACTGTCGATATTACGGGTCTTGTCGAACATTCGATCTCTTTGATTCCCGACCAAGAGAACCAGTTATCGATCTCGATTCGAGCTGATGATGGGCGTCACTTTGCGATGTATCTCAGTGTTGAACATAGCTCGAATGTAGTGACTGGAAAGAAGAGTAGTTCGGAGCTGAAGTCTTATGCGGGAGATCTCCATAAGCCTGCTGTTTCTTCCGAGGAACTTCCTGGTTGGAGTGGTTCCAGTCACACCCCTCTGGAACGTTCGGGCGAAGCTTCTTTGTTGATGGAGGAGATGGGGGAAGCTTCCTTGTTAATGGAGGACGATGCTGGTGAGTCAACAGCAGAAGATCTAGAAGTGCCAGACAAAGAGGAGGATGCCCCTTCGTCTCCAGGACCTCCAGGACCTATGTTTGTGGCGAACCCTGGACCTGCTCCTTTGGATGAAGATCTTGGTGATAAGACAAGCATGGCTTTGGCTGTGGGAGATGTGGCTCTCTTTGCTTCTATTGGAGAAGGTGACGGCGAAACTCGGATCTTGACCACTGATTCCTATGCGAAGCTGGGAATTAATATCGGGGAAAAGAAAGAACAGGAAGAGGTCACTGGACAAGAAGACGGGATTGAGGTGATTGAAGACTTTGATATCATCGAATCGATCGATGCTTCTGAGGTCGTAGAGTCCGTCTCGGAAAGTGATATCTTGGAGTCCGTCTCGGAAAGTGATATCCTGGAGTCTGTCTCGGAAAGTGATATCCTGGAGTCATTGGAGGCCATTGATTCCATGTCATCCCCTGATGGACTGGAGGATGATGAAGTCGAAGAGGCTTTTCGTGTTCTTGTTCCTGAAAAAAACTCTGTTGAGATTGTGGCCATTGCAGGAGAGGATCTTCCCATCGCGCCTCCTGCCCCTGAGCCTTTGAGCCCTTCAGGTTCTGAGCAGGAGCTTGAGGTTGTGTTGGCTGATACACCTCTTGAGTCAGGGTTCCATGACTCCGCTCCTGGAACATTATCCCCTTCGGAGCCAGTGAGTTCTTTGCAAGAACAGGCCGCTCCATTGATGCAACAAGAGGAGGCTCTTCGTCGAGACTCGTCGGGCTCAGGAGCTTCTTCTGGACTTCATGAAAAGAGTCCGGCGGCCGAAGCCCAGGACTCTCCACCTGTTGTTGTTTCCTCTTCCAATTCAGAGATGCCCGTTGTTGCGAAAGAGAACGGTACATCCGCTCCTGACAATGTCGCGCCAGTGGGGTTGTCTTCGGCGCCATCAGAAGCATTGTCTGTTGCTATCGCAACAGATGAGGTCGCTTTGGATCCTGGCAGTCTCATGCAAAAAATAGAAACCGCTCGCCGGATGGCACAAGAAGCACGTGCGATGATGGAAGAGTCTCGTTCTTTGGTTGATGACCTGGAGAGTATGTTGGGACCATCGTTGTTTGCCTTGGTGTGGGAGCAGGATGAGCCAGGGCTGGAAGCAAAGCCCATGGAACTCAGTGTACGGCGTGAAACACGTAAGATCCTTGGGTTGGCAAAGCAGTTAACCGAAGTTGAGTCGAATCGACTACCTACCTCGTCTCGGAAAACCTTACAGCGTTTGAGCAGAGATCTTGAAGCCCAAATGCAAAACGAAGATGGGCGAATCCCTGTTCGGCTTGTTCTTCAATTGGCCAATCGTATGTTTGAGATGATACGTCGTGATCTTAGACCTTGGTGAGGTGTAACTGAGGTCTAACTCTAACAGCTAGCTTTCGAAGGAGTCATCGTCATCCCTTTTGGGCATGTAAAAGCTAAAGGATAGATGCCTCACTCTGACAGCTAGCTTTCGAAGGAGTCATCTTTGCGGAGCCAGAGGCGTTGATCTGTGTCAGGCTGAAGGTGAATGGAGCGTTTGGAGCGACGATCAAAGACAATATACTGCTGTTGTTTGAGGAGGGAGAGAAGGACTCCTTCAATCATGTGTTTGCCATTGATATATAAGGTCGCAGCATTGTTTCGAAAGACAGCGATCCCAGGCTGTAGCTCTTCGTCCCATAGGTCGCGATTGTGATGCCGATTGAACTCAAAGCGATTGAGTAATCTTTTGTCCACAGGGATGGATTTACGGAAGCCATCGATCTCATCGCTGGTGGATGGAAGGTTGAAGTTGGCCTTGGGATCGATAGTTTGATGATTGCTCGTGTGAAGCTTCTCCTGAACCTCCATGGCTTTCTCTTTGGCGACCTCTGGAGACACAGAGCGTGCTCCGGCCTGGAACAGGTCCGTTAGCTCGTCTTTTGTGAGAAGGGTTTCGCCTTCCACCAAAGCGATTTGAGGCATGTGATCGTCCACCTGAAGAGGCATAAAAACCAATGCCATACTTTCAGGTTGTTGGTATAGCACCATGAATTGGCCGTCATGAGAACAACCAATCACTCGGTAATGGGGAGCTTCGTCTGTTTTATAACACAGCGGGATAGGCTGTTCGAGAACAAATCCAACCCCGGATGATTCCGCAAACTGAGAAGGGGACGGATGATGTGGTGGTAGATTCTGGAACATCTGATCCAAGATTCTGATGTCTGCTGCGTCGCGATCAAAGAGCCTTTGTAGTGCTGGGATAGTGTCTGAGCCTCGCAAAAGCCGAAAGACGACGGATTTTTGAACTTTCCAGTCTGTTCCTACGGGTTTTACGGTGCTTGCTAACTCAAGCTCAACGCTCCAATCATCATCGTCGCCACATTCAAGATCTTCAACGAGAAGCGCAGCTTCAGGGTGTGTTATCGAAGCCTGTGGTAGAGGGGCAGAGACCTGCAAATCTGGCGATAATGTCTCATGAAAGAGTGGTACTAAATCCTCAACATCCTGCAAACCTACTTGTTCTTTCTGAACAGGCATATCCACCAGAGATTGCCAGTCTGCCGCCTTCATATTGGTTGGTACGCTGCGGATTCCGATCTGTGTACTTAAGTCATTTTTAGGTTCCGGCACAGGAGCCTCACCGTAAATGGCTGCACTAAATCCAAAACCAGCTGCGGCATCTTGATGGTTGCCAGAGGCTCCGAGGTTGCCAGAGGCTCCGAGGTTGCCAGAGGCTCCGAGGTTGCCAGAGGCTCCGAGGTTGCCAGAAGTACCGAGGTTACCAGAAGTGCCGAGGTTGGTTGAGGTTGCTACAAAGCGTCTGCTTGAGGTCTCTTTCACGGAAGAGGATGCTGTTGGGGCTGGTGCCGATATCCCTGAGGGGGGAGTGATATGTACAAGGGGTGCATTTGTGGTGTGCTGGGGTGCGTTTGTGGTGTGCTGGGGTGCGTTTGTGGTGTGCTGGGGTGCGTTTGTGGTGTGCTGGGGTGCGTTTGTGGTGTGCTGGGGTGCAGCGATGTTGGGTTCGGGGGTTGGTGGACTTGGTGGTACAGCAACCAACATGGTGTCAGAGCCTGACGGTGGGTTGGTGAGTTCCGACATGATCGAGTTCATGAAATCAAGAGGATCGGCATCTTTCTCTGTAAAGATGGGGGGTGTATTCTTAAAAGCAGGACTGGCCGATGTCGGTGGTGATATTGGAGCGTTTGGGGTCTGTTGTTGCTTTTGAAGATTTCTCTCTGCGGTTGTGAGAATGGGGGTCCTGCTTGGCCTCTGAGGTGTTCGTGAAAGCCCCATATCTGTTGGATCGGGAGTGTCCTGTGGACGTACTGAGTCTGAGGAAGCCAACATCGAGTGGGTGTGTTTTTGGACAACCCTGATCTCAATTTCATAGGTTCCCTGCATGAACCGCAGGTTCTGTTCGGGTTCTTCTATGAGAACCGTCCACATTTCATCAGGTAGTTGGAACTTATGATTCAAAAGAACATCCATGTCATTCTGCCTCGCCATTGCTCAAGGCCTTGTTGGACCAAGCTACATTGAAACGGTTCTCGGAGGGCCGTTTATTGAAACGGTTCTCGAAGGACCGTCTCTGTTCTATTTTAACGGGCCACCTTGCAATTCTCTGTAGCTTTTCTTGTCAATAACTGCGTTTTCTATGTGGAATGGGTTTGTTTGTGGGCTTGGTTTTGTAGGTTTTTAATTCCCAGAGGGAGCGTTCTTTCCAGTCGAGGGCTTGGCGTTTGAGGCCAGAGGGGAGAGGGAGTTTGGAGAGATTTTGATAGAGTTGGGCAGCTTGAGCATACAGTCCCAAGTAGAAGTGAGAGCTTGCATGGAGTCGCAGAGATTCCATGCGGAGGGGGAGTTTTTGAAATCCAGCTGCAGCTTTCTGAAGGAGGGGAATGGCGGCTTTGTATTGTGAGGCAAAGTAGAGGCGTCGTCCCAAAAGGTAAGCGAGCATGGGTTCCTTGGGGTTGCGAAGCGAGGCTGCCTGTAAGGCTAACAATCGTGCTGTTCTTGAACCTGTGGGTGCGATGTATCTCATAATCACATCTGTGACTGCGCTGTGTTTCAGTGCGTAGAGAGCAACGAGAAGATGTCGCATCTCTGAGAGGGAAAGGTGTTGTTGGGATGCAATGAGGTAATGTTGTTTGGCCAGGTTGAGTTGGTTGCGTCTGTAGGCGATTAATCCGGCTTGTCTGCGGATACGAGAGTGAACAACGGGATAGTTCTTTGCTGGAAAGTCTTTGAGCATCCTTTTGATCTGCTGCACTGCCTTTTTGTATTGTTTGGTTTGAACATGCAATTGGAGCAGTCGTAAGCGTTGGTATGAGCGGGGGGCAAAGGAGCAGATCTTTTCTTGCACCCGGATCGCGCTGTAGCGTGCGCCAGAACGACGCAAACGGGATACTTTTTGGTTGAGTGCCGCAATGGCATGTGGGCAAGTGCGTACAAAGATCGAGCGGTAGCGACGAAAACGATAGGCGGCTTGTTTGGCTTCGCGAACTCCCAACTTTACGTTTTGGCGTAGGTATTGTTTCCACTCTGTCGAGAGCTGTTGGAGGGGCTTGCGGTATACTTCGGCAAAGGTGGCTCGACCATATGCTTTTTTGTAGCTGGCAATACCATAGGTTTCGATTAGGTAGCGACTAAAGGAGCCGGCGATGGTGTAGGCTGTCCAGCCGGAGTGTTTAAAGAAGCCGAGAGGACCCAAGATCTGTTCTGGATCGGGAGTTCCTTTTATGTCGAGCATGGCTCGACTCCACTCATGGGGCGTTAGTTCTCCACGTACCCAGTCTGCGGCGACTGCGACCCCTTCAATTAAAGCCGGATAGAAGAACACACCATAGCGCACAGACAGTTTTAAGGGGCCTGCACCAAAAGCTGCGGTGAAGACATGGGCCATCTCATGTTTGATCACATAATGGGGAAAGCCATATCCGTGGATATAAAATTGATGGGCCCAAGGGCGGGCGATCATCGTGTAGGCTGCGCCCATGAGGTGAGACTTTTGGGCGACATCTCGAAACCAGTAGATCTCTATTTTACGGTTGGGTTTGTGTCCAAAGAAACGCTCCAACTGTTGGAAGCGAAACTCACTATCGCGAGCCATACGTCGGAGTTTGCGAGGTGAAAGAAAGTCTCGATCATAATAGATAACGAAGTGTTTTGTTTCGTAGCGTCCACCCAGCGTTTGTTGGATCGAGAAGTCTGTTTGTTTGTATCCGATGTCATGCCGATAGCGATGTGATATCATTAACCCTGCGAGGCAGAGCAAAAGTAGGAAGAAAGTCCCGGTCGCTGCTTCGCGATCGAGCCCCCAGCGAAGCCGTCCATCAAGGGCTCCTTGGACTCGTTGGAGCAAGGCATCTCGCCAGGCAACCGTGTCTTGTCCTACGACACCTTGGCGTCCGGCGAGAAGGGAGACAAGAGAGAGTGCGAACAGGGCCAGGGTGATGGTTTGTAGGCGGAACAGAAGCAACGTGCTGGTGACTTCGCGCAGCTCATCATAAATGGTGCCAGGGAAGAAGCCGAAGTAGTGTCCATAAGCAAAGATCGGAGGGTGAATTAAGCCCTGGTAGACTGCCCAGAGGATGCTTGCGAGTGGGATCAGATAGAGCAACGCGATGGACCAACCTTTGCGACGCATGACAGCAAGTGACACCCCAGTGGCCACACTGAGAATGGTTCCCACGCCTGGCATGACCACAAAAAATGCAAAGCCTGTGGTGAAGTTGCAGTTGCGAACACGCAATGCGTTGAGGGAAATCACAAGAAGTGGAGCCCCCAAGGACAAAAAGGCTGCGAGCCAGATCCTTACGATTGTTCCGTAGATTCCGGGGCCTTTGGAGTATCGTCTGCGCAGTCGAAAAGCCGCCCAAGAAAAATGTCCCAACAGGATGGTGGAGACGGCACTAAAATAGAGACTGTAGTCGAAACCAAGTCGAGAAGTGAGAGGGTGGAAGGTAAAGGCACCACTGATGATGCTAAGCAGTACCAGCGTTAGGAGGAACGCCTTGCTTTTTACGAGCTTAAAAAAGGTAAATCGTCCGGTATACAAAGTGTTTCACCTTTCTCTATTCTGTGTTTTATTTTTGGGGAGACGAGGAGGGGGAGTTGGTGCTGACTGTGACTGACGCACAGGTTGTTCCCTCTACCACACAGCTTGAATGCAGGGGTGGTAGCGGTTTACTTTGTAATGGTATGTTCACTGGAGCTGGTGTTGTGCGCTCTAGGATATCCAGGCGACATGTGTCTTCCATCTCATGGATCTCTCTTTGCTGTATCTGCCACTCTCCAGGATGGGTTGCACTTACCTGAAACAGCAGATGCTCTTTACACGAGACACATGGACAGGGGCGCGGAGCGTCACGACATTCCTGTCGTGACTTGACACGCGCTTGCTCCAGCCAATACCAAAGATTGGAGGGTAGCTCCACCCCTGATGTTGCGTTAATTTTACGCTTCAACACCCCGCTCCGCTCCGTATTTTACGAAAGTCGCGCAATACATTGGTTTTTTAGATTTTAATGTTTTGAACCAAACACCACTCTATCATGCTTTTCTGGCGATCTTTCGTCAATCATAATTTTATAATTAACTGTAATTAACTGTAATTATGGGTAATTGTTATGTTTCTTGAACAGTCTAAACCAGTCCAACTTACTTCAATTGTTGTGTTTCTGGGAATTGGAGTGAAAAAAAAGGAGTCTTAAGACTTTTTCGGACTCGCTGTGATCAGTTTCATGATCATAATGAGGGACTGTTTTAGGTTTTCGATACTTGATGTATTGTCGAGGACATAGGTAGCGAGTTTGATTTTTTCTTGCAGGGGCATTTGGCTTTCCACGCGATGTAGTGCTTCTTGGGGGGAGAGTTGGTCACGTTCTTGGATACGTTGAAGTTGTAAGCTTGGAGGGACCGATACAAGAATGGTTGCGTGAAAGAGTCCTTGCATGTTGGTTTCAAACAAGAGAGGTACTTCGTAAAAGATGATGCTGTGTCCGTCTTTTTCGAGAGCAGCGATTTTCATGGCTGCCGATTGGGCGATACGTGGGTGAGTGATAGCGTTGAGTTGGGTGCGGAGGGAAGGGTTGGCAAAGATCAAACGACCCAGTTTGGCTCGATCGAGGGTACCATCCGGCTGAATGAGAGCGGCTCCGAACGTGTCGGCGATCTCTTGGAGAGCGGGTTGTCCGGGTTGGACGATCTCGCGGGCCACTTGGTCGGCAGAGAGGACGACATAGCCTTGCTCACGAAGCAGTTGAGCGACCGTCGATTTTCCACTGGCAATGCCGCCAGTTAGGCCGATCAGCTTCATCAGTGGACTTTGATATAGCCGTGTTTGTAGAGGAATGCGATGTGCTGGTAGGTATCCAGATCAGAAAAGTTTGATTTGTTGAGGATGGTGTCGAGGATTCCATAATTAAAAATGGATTGGAGGGTGTCGAGGTAGTCAGGGCGCAGATCGCGCAGTGAAGACCGCAATGGGTGTTGAATGCTCAAGTTGTGAATCGGGCTGGGCAGCTCATTTTGGTAGCGTTTGATCTGCTCACTTTGCTGTGTTGCTTGTTGCAACAAAGCCATTGCATCTTCTAGAATTTCGTGTTGAATCTCTTGATCATAAGGGGGGTATAGTTCAAAGGTTCCGGTTTTGTAAGCCAGGAGCCGATACGCTGCTCTCAGGGGTGAAAGAGTCGTGTTGTTTTCTGTGATGGCATAGACAATTTGACCGTCACGGAAATGTAGACGACCTTCTTTGGTACCTTTGACGACAAGGACACCATTTTTGCGACTGGTGGCGAACAACTCCAATAAATCGTGAAGGGGGGTATCTGAGAGTGATCCTGTCATGCTGGGTTGGCCCAAATCGGGGCTTGCGCGATGGGGCTCGTTTGTGAAGTTTCCAGCAGGAGGGGGAGCCGTCTGGGCAGAGGTCTGGGGAGCCGTCTGGGCAGAGGTCTGGAGGGGAGGGGCGAACCTGTCTGCCGGTGCTTGCATCGGAGAAGCTGAGGGAGCTTGCGTCGCTGGTATGTTTGCCCCTGGGCCAAAGGGAGAGGAGGCGGGGGGAGGTGCTGTTGCGGCCATGCCTGCGGAGGAGTCACCATGGTTGGGGACTTGAAAGGCAGGGAGGTGCATCGTCGCCTGTTGATGAGCAGAGTCTGGGGAGGGCAAGGCGTGCTCGCTCCCTGGACCCAAGAGACCAGGGCTTGAAGCGGGAGCGGTCGTCGCTGCATCTGTGGCGGGTGCGGCGAGGCGAAGCAGGTTGTTCTCTTTGAACGGTACCAGTTTCAGGATCGAAGTCCCGAGTAAGATCCGATCTCCTTCCTGTATGCGTTGCTTGCGAATTCGCTCACCGTTGACAAAGGAGCCGTTGGTTGAACCGAGATCCTGAAGGATCACATAGTCTTCCCCTGTTACGATCTTGGCGTGACGACGGGAGATCATGTCTTCCACTAAGACGATATCCAATTCGGAACCACGTCCAATTACGATCTCTTTGTTGGCGGGCAGAGGGTATTCGTTCCCCTGGTATTTCCCCGAAATAAACCGAAGTGCTAAACCTGTATGTTTGTTGGCCATTAGACTCTCTCGTTTGTGTCCCAAGTTGGACCTTCGTTTTGGCGTCGAGGCATTATAGTCGGCCCACATCTGTGGGTCAATGTCCCTGTTCATCGAAGACAAATTACGAGGCTGTTGTTGGAGAGACAAGTGTGACTTCCAACAAGCGAGATTGTGTTCATTTTCAAATCAAGTCTGTCATACACTTGACTGCCTCGTGGGCCAGTGATAGCTTAGAGTTGATGGTACTTCTTCTTCATGTAGTAATCAATGGATTGCCAATCCTCTCCAACGGAAAAGGAGCTGAGTAGGGATGCTCACTTGTTCTCAATGTAGCAGCCAGGTCCCCGATGGTTATCGCTTTTGCTGGAACTGCGGCGCACCGATTGTCGCCGAAGAGCCCAAGGTTGAAATTGTCACACCTGCCGAACCCGCACCCTCGATTCAGGCCCAGCTTGTGTTAGTTAAAGGAGAAGGTTTTCCTGGCATCTCCTATCACCTGCGCACCAAAAACCACCGGATGGGGCGTTTGCATGGGACCATCCTCTTCCCTGATGATCGATATCTCTCTTTGCTTCACGCCAACCTCTATTACGAGGACGACAAGCTGTTTCTCGCAGATGAAGGCAGTGACAATGGGGTCTTTATTAAAATTCACGACTCTGTAGAGATCGAAGATGGTGCTCACTTCCTCTCCGGTGAACAACTACTTCGCTTTGAACAGGTGGATGGATATCGCCCTTATCACGGAGTTGTGGCACAACCGGGCGACGACGCCAAATTCTATGGCTGTCCTCCTGAGAAGTCTCTGCACTTTCGGTTGGTTCATCTCTTTCGAAACCACCAAGAAGGTGCGGTCTTTTACGCCTCAACAAACAGTGTAAGGCTTGGGCGTGAACACTGTGACCTGTCCTTCCCCTTTGATCGTCATATCTCAGGAAGACACGCTCGTGTCTACGAAGAAAATGGACAGTTTTTCTTGCAAGATCTCGGAAGTCGGAACGGCACCTTCCTGCGAATCAACAAACCTCACCATCTTAGCCATGGAGATCACTTCTTCGCGGGGCAGCAGCTCTTTCGTGTCGAGATCTCCGAAGCTGCCGCTTAGTTCGTACTTGTCTGCCTTCTTTCGCATCAGTCAAAAGTGAAAGTCAACGATCCCCACTCCATCCGGACTTTGTCCTGTCGATCCTGCCGGGCCCGCGTTTGGGAGGGAGGTCAACGTCGCTTGGGTGGAGTTGCGCTTTCAGGCTCAAAACGTAAGAACCATCGGGCTTTTTTACGAGGAGGTCAACGTCGTTTGGGTGGGGTTGCGTCTTGGGGCGTGAGCTTTGACGCTTGGGGATTGCACTGAGAAAGGGAAGCACACGAGGACTGGTAGACACAGCGAAATCGCTTATTGTTTGGGGGAGATTTCGTACAGAGTCGCATATGGCGTTTGTGCCATTCTGGGGATTGAAGCTGTTGTTGCAACTGTTGAAGCAAAGCTTCACTTCGTTTTTTGCTTTGGGGAGGTAGCTTGGATTGTAGGTACACTGCTTGCTTGTAACGTTGTTGCGTACACATCTGGTACTTCTTTACGTACTTTTGGCACATACGCGAGACATCACGGCAAGAGGCTGTACTCAATGAACCCAGGCATAGCAAGGAAAGCAACAGCATAAGAGGGAATTGCCTGAGGGGACGCCAGCGTTGTGATGTGGAGGGCAACTTTGGGTTGTTGGATCGAAAAATCAGCATAGTTCTTTCAGGTATCTCAAAGGTCTCGGTGTCGATTCAGGGCACCACAAAAGAAGAATAGTCAAAGAGTAGAGTCTGTCTTACCGACACATCGTATCGGCTCTTTGTATAACTTCTGCGAGTGTTAGACTGGAGCGGAGTGGGGGCATCTTGCCTCACAGGCACGCAGTATAGGCTATCCACGCAGCAGGCGCAAACTTTGGAGAGTATTGCTTTGAAGAGTATTGTGATGCTGTTTGGTGATACGAGCGAAGGGGCTCTTGGGGAAGAGAGGGAGGATTACTTGTTGTCGTCAGCTTTGGGAGCAGCTTTGCGTGCATCAGCTTTGGGAGCAGCTTTGCGTGCGGCAGCTTTGGGAGCAGCCTTTGCTGTTTTACGGGCTGCGGGGCGGCTTGCTGCGGGAGCACGTTTCGCGGGAGTCGCACGTTTTGCGGGGGCAGCTGCTTTTTTCTTGCAACCAATGACTGCAACGGATAGAGCCAAACTCGCGAGAACAACGATGAACTTTTTCATAAGAAATCTCCTGATAAGATGTAACCACATATGCGCTTATAGAATAACTACGCACACTTGTCTTCGTGGAATTCTAATTGTTACAAGGCAAGACCGTATAGCATGGATGCACTCTCGCAGCAAGATCTTTTTTGAACAAAATGCCCTCTCTAGTCTCCTTTTTTTTCTTGGAGGGCTTTTTTTTTGTCTGTTTGTAGCAGTCGTGTGAGGCGATTGGGCTCCAAGCGAAGGGCAATATTGCGATCCTGTGTCACTGTGACTTGACCCGGCAAGGCTCCCTTGGGTTTGCGGACATATTTAACATTGGTGAGCATGACATCGATATGTGTTTGTTTTCGAGCCCGACTGAAATGAGCAGCCAGGGTGGCTGCATCGATCAAGAGATCGGAGCTTGGAGACTCTTTTCGTTGTTGGGGGATCACAACATGGGATCCGGACCAGCCTCGCACATGAAGCCAGAGGTCGTTCCCCTTGGCCACTCGAAGCGTTAACTCGTCGTTGTCTCGGTTGGTTCGACCAACCCATATGGGTTTGCCATCCAGCGAGGTATACTCTCGGTAGCAACTCCGTCGATCTTGTGAGCGGCTTGTTTGCTTCTGCTGTCCCTGCGGAAGCTGAGTCAACGGAAGCAACTCTTCCAGCGTGTTTAATTGCTGGATCGCCTCGATCGTCTCTTGCAACTGGCTGATCTCGCTTTCGACACGCTCGATTCGCTGCATGATAGCTTCCATTCCACGGCGGGCTCGCCTGATTCGATGAAAGAGCTTCTCTACATTCTCTTTGGGGGAGAGCACGGGGTTCAACGCGATGATCCTCTCTGGCATCCCCTCTTCATAGTAGTCTGTGACCACCACCTCACCATCTCCTCGTTGGACTTGGTGCAAATTGTGCTTGAGAAGCTCGGCATCTCTCTCTCGCTCCAAGGTCGCCTCACAGCGCCGCCAGTCTCTTTCTAGGTTTTGAATCAAACGTTGTGCTTTCTTTAGCTGGGTCCGCTTTTGTTTGAGGGCAAGTTGTCGCATTCGCTGCAAACGTTTCGCCTCTGCTTCGATGACATACTTTTGATACAGCACTGCATGCATTGGAAAGTGGTGGTTCCAATCCTCGGGAGAGGATTCGGAGGTCATGCTCTGTTGTTCCGTCGGGGGGTTGGAGGGCAAGGGATTGGGGTGGAGTTCGTAGGGCTCTCCTCGCTGTAGTACTCGACCTCGGTGTGTTGGCGGATACACTTGCAGGATGATTTGCTCC
>JALTMC010000441.1 GCA_027005175.1 Myxococcales bacterium | reverse complement strand
GCAAGCAGACACTGTGAAAAGTAGCCAAAGTGGTAGCCAAAGTGTAGTCAGCAACAAACTCCTAGAGCGAAGCGATAGATTCATCAGAGCAACACCTCATTTTTTCGAAAAAAAACTTCAACCTCTTATGTTTTTGAAAAAACCTTCATGTCGGTTAACGAACAGTGTACCAACATGTGGGAAAAAAAATATAAAGAATGGCAATATATCTTTTTCAGGGGCTTCTTACAGTGTTTGAATAAATGTACTGCAAGCTTGGTTCGAACCATGGATTGACACAGGTTCAGAATGGAGCTAGAACCCCCATTCTGAGGAAGAAAAAACCGACGGAAGTCGGCTCAATCCTTTCGTTTTTCCGACGGAAGTCGGCTCAATCCTTTCGTTTTTCCTGAAGGGCAAAGTGTTTTGAGTGCCCCAAAGGGGTAGTTTCGAGATCCTCAGAGTGGGGGGCAGATCCACAGAAATATAGGGGATTTCGTTGTGTCCATTTCTTTTTCAGGCTGTCAGGTCCCCGCCGATCGTTCCGATGGAGGCACAGTTACGAGAGAATCGAGAGTCGAGAGTCGTTTAGGGATTTTGCAGGGATTCTTGGAGGTATTTGAGTCCTTCTTCTGTGGATATCTTGGGGTTGTATTTTAAGTCTCGTTTGGCGGCGCTGATGTCAAACCAATGGCTCTTGGCCAGTTCACCTGCAACAAAGCGGGTCATGCGTGGCTCGCTTTTGATTCGGAGCAACCGATAGACAAACTCCATCAAGGAGCCAATTCGGTAAGCCGCTTTGTAGGATATCCTGCCTTTGATGGGTGGTTTGCCTCCAGCATGAAGGAGTTTATTGATCATCTCCCATGCGTTGATGGGTTCTCCTTGGGTGATGAAGTAAGCTCGTCCCGAAATTTCAGGATTTTCCTTTAAAGCGTCAGCTGCGAGAATCTGAGCATCAGCGGCGTTGTCGATATAGACGGTGTCGATGATATTGTTACCATCTCCGATAATACGCAAGGAAGAAGCTCTCTCAAGGATTCGAGCAACGAGGTGTGGATCTTCAGGACCCCAAATCAGGTGAGGTCGTAGAATCGCCGTTCGGAATGTCTCTGAAGATGCGGATGTTACACGTTGTTCGGCTTCCGCTTTTGTTTTTGGATAGTGTGTCAGGTAGGAGTCTGCTGGAGGGTAGGGGACAGATTCATCAGCACCTTCCATATCGTTTCCATCAAAGATGGCACTGGGTGAGCTGGTATATACGAGGCGAGATACTTTGTGGTGTTGGCATGCGTCAATGATATTTTGGGTGCCCAACACATTGATACTATAAAAGTCCTCATATTGTCCCCAAACGCCGACTTTGGCGGCGACATGAAAGACGACATCACATCCTTCACAGGCGTCGCGAACAGCCTGGGCATTTGTAAGGTCTCCACGAATCACAGTTACTCCCATCTCTCGAAGATCAGGGTAGTCACTGCGTGCAAAGCTGCGAACTTGGTCACCACGCTCTAGCAGTCTGCGAATGATGGCTTTGCCCAGAAATCCGCCACCCCCTGTGACCAAGACTTGTTCTGGCTGGTGCTTCTCACTCATCCCTTGACTCCGATTTGTTCTGCTGCCCATATGGCTAACTTCTCTCGAAAGATCTTTGCATTGTGTCGAATATCCACCGGAAACGATGGATGATATAAGATGGTACTGATTGAGCTTGTATGCTTATGCTGGGCACCCAGATCCAGCAGTTCTTGGGTCAACTGATCCAGGTTGCCAGAAGCACTTGCTTCACGTTCTACAAGAAGTACAGGTGTTTGGTCAGGAGCTTTTCCCACACCGACGAGGGCAGTGCGATAGACCTCGGGGTGTTGGTTGAAAATAGCTTCACATTGTATTGTAAACATCGGTCCATCCGATGTTTGTACACGATGTTTCATTCGACCGCAGAACCATATTCGACCTTTTTCATCGAGCCAACCAACATCGCCCATGCGATGCCAAAATGTATCGCCATCGACGATCTTAGCTAGAGCTGTGGCGTCGGGTCTTCTGTAATAGGTTCGAGTGACTGTCGGACCTTGTACGATGATCTCGCCAATATCACCAGCAGGGACTAACAGGTCATCGGACCACTCCGGAATCGCTTCGTCCGAAATACGAATAATTCTTGCTGTCATACCATCAACAGGACTACCCACACAGGTACCTTTGCCTTGGGCTGTTGCTTTTTGTGTCTCTTCCAGGATGTCGCGACTCTTCATCGCAGCAACCGGGAGTGATTCCGTTGCGCCATAGGGGGTGTAGATCTCTCCATCGTCTGCGATCAGGTTGCGAAAACGCTGGAGGTTGTCGGGTGCGACTGGCGCACCTGCGGTGAGAACACGGCGAATGGATGGGAACTTGATAGCATGTTCTTCTCCATAGCGGCCCACCCGGTTGAGCAAAGCAGGGGAGCCAAACATCGTGGTGACACCCTGGTTCTCTACCGCTTCTATAATTTTTCTGGGGTCCACTTGGGCAGGCTTGGTTGGGTCCATATCCGGAACAATCGCGGTCATTCCAAGTGCTGGAGCAAACAATGCAAACAACGGGAAGGTAGGGAGGTCGATGTCGCCTGGGCTGAACCCAAAGACAGAGCGCATATACCCAACCTGGGCATTGAAAATTCGGTGTGTATACACGACACCTTTGGCAGGGCCAGTGCTACCCGTTGTGAAAAGTATGGCAGCGACTTCTTCGGGCTCCGTGGGAGCCATCTCGTAGGGAGTCCAGGGCTTGTCCAAAAACTGCTTTAACGTAGCACCCCCCCAAAACAATCGTCGTCCTACGGTGACAACCGAGTTAATCGACTTAAAAGCACCTGGTAAGATCATCGGTGACAATATGCGCAGGGCATGTGCCATGGAGATTCCCACAAAGCCTTCAGGTTCTGTGGACTTTAAACAATGCAACATGCGCTTGATCCCCATCCCTGGATCGATCATCACAGGTACAGCACCCACCTTGAACAGAGCAAAGGTGAGGGCAAAAAAATCAAGAGAAGGCTTGACCATTAACACCGTTTTTGTTCCGCGTTTAATACCTACAGATTCGAGTCCATGTGCGATTTTATCACATGTCTCATTGAGCTGCTTGTAGGTGTAGTGACTGTAGGTCACAAGCCCCGATCTATCCCTACCAGAGGGAAAAACCACGGCTCGCATATGCGGCTGGAGTTGTGCCATACGCGGAAGATGTGCCGCAACATTCACCAATGAGTTCAGGTCTTCCACGGGAGGAGCTATCACTGCTTCATTCATCATAAATACCTTGGAGAGAGTCTTTGACATACGGGAATTTATTCCCATGCTCGTGCTTGCAATCACAAAAACTTTACGTTCTAACTTTGAATGGGGTGGTCTAGCTTTGAATGGGGTGGTTATGTAAGAAGTCTTTGATGGTGGGGAGGAGTTCCTCTGCTGCGTCTTCTAGGACATAGTGGCCTGAATCGGGGTAGCGATGTACCTCTGCGTGGGGCATACGTCGTTCCCACTCTGCCAAAAACTCCATATCAAACACAAAGTCGTGTTCACCCCAACCAATCATCAGAGGGATCTCTGACAGATCTTCGAGGTGGTCTTCTACGTATTTACACTCTTTGTAACTTGGGTCCTTTGGCGTGATTGGGATATCTTGGACAAATCGAAGCACGGCGATTCGGTTGTCCCATGAGTTGTAAGGGCCAACAAGTCCCTGTTTGACTTTGGAGGGGAGTCCCTTTTTGGTTGCCATCCAGGTGGCGGCTCGGGAGAATACATTAAATCCCCGCACCGCGATGGCTGCAAAAGGTCGAATGTACCGAAGTACCGACAACCGCAACGGCAGTGACTTGCCTTGTGGCAACATAAAACCTGCTGTGTTTAACATCACCAAGCGTTGGATGTCTTCCTTGTGGCGTAGCGCGAAGGAGCATCCAATCATACCGCCCCAATCGTGAGCAATGATAGTGATGTTTTCCTTTAATCCAAGATGCTCCATAAGACCTTCCACATCCTTGACCCTGTTCTCCAGGCGATATGTATAGGTACTATCATCAGGTTTGTCAGACAGCCCACAGCCCATGTGGTCTGGCACAATCACTCGATAGTGTGGACTCAGTGTCTTGACAAGCTCTCGATAATAAAAGGACCAGGTTGGGTTCCCGTGCAACATTAACACAGTGTCTCCCTCACCCTCGTCCAAATAATGCATTTTTAAGCCATCTCTATCCCAATAGTGAGATTCGAAGGGATACAGGTCACGGATGGATTCTATAGTGAAGGTCATGATATCTCTCTGGTCTGGGTTCTGAGTTCTGGGTTCCTCATGTGTCATATTGTCCAACACGTCTATTATGTCATTCTCTCTCTCATCCGGGTTCTGAGTTCTGGGTTCGACGCATGGGGGTTCGCTCCGATGAATTCTACCATTCGACCCCCAACATTAAGCAATTGAGTCCACTTCCTATGCCGAGGAAGCCGACGTTGTCGCCGGGTTGAAGGAAGCCTGTATCGGCGGCGATACCAGCAGTCATGGGTAGAGCGACTGTGCCGATATTCCCGAGAGTTTCAAAGGTGGTGAAGTCGCGCTCGGGAGAGATCTTGAGAGCTTGCAATATCTCTCGTTGGTGTGCGGTTCCAACTTGGTGACATATGACTTTATCCGGTTGCTGGGCAGACCATTGTAGCTCTTGCTTCAAGGCTCGATAGGTCTCGACTCCCAGTGCTGTTCCGTGCTCAAGAACACCGACTGCGTCGGTGTGCATTTGTTGTCGTTTGTGGGGAGTGAAGTCCATGGCGGGTGTCCACATGCAGAGCTTGTGCTGCTCTGTGTTGTTGCGAAGAATGCCACCGAGCAAGCGATGAGATTGTGTGGCGATGGAGGAGTCTGTGAGTAAAACACCCACAGCACCAGAGCCTCCGGTAAGGGTGGCAAGGCCTGAACGAACTCGCTCCATATCAGATTGTTCCAATAACTCTGCGATGGTTTGTTCGATGATGTGACGGGAGGTCTCACAAGAGACGACCAGCCCTGCCTGGATTTGTCCCAACTCAATGGCATTGGCGACTTGTAACATGCCATTGAGCACACCAAGGCATGCGTTGGAGAGGTCGAAGATCTGGGTATGGTTGGGGAGTTGAAGTCGGTAAGCGACTTCACAGGCTGTTGCGGGTTCCAGGTGGTCGCGACCCACACCACCAAAGATCAACATCCCTATTTGTTCGGGTGATACATTGGCCCGTCGCAATGCGTCTGCTCCGGCAACGGCTGCGTGTTCTGCGAGGACCGGGTGACGGTCCCAGAAGCGTCGCTCTCGAATTCCTGTCCAGGCTTCGAGCTGCCCTGGACGCATATGCATCTTTTGGTAGAGTGGTGCGAGATGAGCTTCGATCTCTTTGGATGTTGCGACATGAGGGGCAAACTCATACCCAATGGCTTCGATGTGTACACGAGAGTATCGCATCAGCTAAGCCTCCTCGGAATGGGGAATCATACGGAGTCCAAAGTCAATCATTTCGTAGATCAAGAGGCCGTCCACTTTTAAGAAACCGCTGGCTTTGACCATGGGATGGGGACCATCCTCAACCTTTGTGATGACCGCATCCACCTCCACTTTGGTGGCTGTGGGTAGGATCTGCCCACGATACTCCCAGCGATGGGCTTCATTCAATAAGATGGGCTCAAACATATGGTCTTTGCCGTGTGTCTTTCCCCAACGTCGTATCATGTAAAAGCGCAGCAACTGTAAAAATGACTCCAGACCCAAGGAGCCTGGACAGACAGGATCTTGGTAAAAGTGAGCGGCAAAGAACCACTCTTCTGGGTCAACATCCTTGCTCCCTCGTAAGAAACCAAGCTTCTGTGGCCCGCCATTGGGTAGGAAAATGTCGATTCTATCGACCATACGGAGAGCTTTTCCCGGTATGCTTGCCCCTGACCAACCAGGGATTGGCCCATCTTCCGGGAGCAAGGGAGCAGTGTTTTTGAAGGTATGGAATGTCGGTGCTGCCAACTCTTTCGGCGTGGGCTCATACAAACGGTCCTGTGCATCCAAAATTCCGACCTGTGTGGCAAGAGCTGCTTTGGTAAAGAAACCAAAATAGGTTGTACCGTCGTAAATCAAGTTACCTTGTTGTAACACTTTGAGGTGGAACCGTTCGATTAACATCCCTCCCGCTTTGGACACATCATACATTTGCACACGAACCGTTAATGTTCCTGATGTGGGGCGCGTGAGGGCTGTGAGTATGCCTTCTCCACCGAGGTTGCGAAAGGCCAAGTCTTTCTTGTTTTGCAACGCCGAACCCAAATACGCTGCCAGCCAACCGCACGGTTGTAGTGCTATCTCCAGCAGGATAGCGAAGGGCATAACAGGCTGGTGGTTGGCCGCAAAGTACCAAGCGTCTTCAGGGATGTCGTACTCTATTTCGATCCAGCCACCTGCTTTTAAGGTCCAGGGCTCCGGTTCAATTTCAACGACTCGATCCAGAAATAGATACGGTGGACCCGGTAAACGCGCGAGCACACGGTCTTGATCAAAGATCGCATACTGAGGTCCAAAACCCTCGGACGGTTTCCCCACAGCATAGGCCATGATCTGTTCGATATCGTACAATATCGGTTTCCCCGAGAACGGCGATACCTTGGATTCGTGAGTGAGTCGATTGTATCCTCTGGAGAAGTCCACATCTTTCCAAAGTTGTTGGAGTGCGGCAAAGGATTGACCTGTCATTTGCATCGACATATTGTCAAAGGATACACTGCATTTGCCATCCACATACATCAAAGCATCGGCGATCACATAGGGATAGGGCTGAGTGCCTATCTCCTTAATCTCCACTTCGTACACCACCTTTTGAGAGGATGGCCTGACAGGAGCACGACAAGCTAGCTTGGCTGTGATGCCTGGAATGGGCTCAAAGTGTGTGGTGCTGTGTTCGCCAACCCAACCCATTCGCATGAGTAAGACACGCAGTGTGTGAGCACAGCACTCGTACATCAGAGTACCCGGCATCACCATGTCATCCATAAAGTGACAAGTTAGAAACCAGTCATCTGGATGGATATCTGCTTCAGAGCGAACAAGGCCCAAACTGTAGCGACCACCGGTTGGATTGACCTCCAAAACTCTGTCAAAGAGTTTCATCTTACCGGATGGTAGGTATGTGGGATGCTGGAGAGAGAGGTTCTTAAATACAGGACCAAAGCAGGCCGCATAGTCTCCGCGACGGAGAGCTTTAACCTCGCTCTCATCGTATGATTCGGTATGCTCAAAAGGAACCAAAGGTTTCCAGCTTGTGTCTACCTTACCTTGTCTGGGTTCCCACTCTGCGGGAGGACGAACGATCCCACCGGAGCCGTCAATCTCTTCATCCGTGAAGAAACCTGCACAACCGTTACGCATCGTAATCAGTGGCTGACCATGGATGGTTCCGTCAAAACGGAAGAAAAATAGGTAGATCTCTCCTTGTCGAACAAATTTTTCAATGGTGATGTCGTATTGAATCGTTTCACCGGGTTTGGGTAACTCCCGATGAAAGTGAATCTCCGCGTCCAGCAATCGGTAAGCTCGTTTGCCTTTGAGCTTGAAGTCGATGCCCATATAAGAGCACAAAAACAGGTCTGCCTGTCCAGCTTCCACGGTGACACAGACTGGCATCCTGTCAGCATCCAAATACCAGGCTCCTGGATTGACATCATGCTCTGTGATCAGGCTCCCACGACCCAAAACGGCCTTCTCAGCAGTGACAGAGAGTATTCGATCCACCAGCATCAGCGGCTCATCGGGTAGACGAACACGTACAGGGTAGCTGTCAATTACCGAAAATTCAGGACCCAAGACCTTCGCAATCGAACCGATCGCAAACTCCATACACTGCTCTCTTGTGAAGCGGGGGGCTTCACGTTCAGGGGCCTGGGTTCTGAGTTCAGGGGTCTGGGTTCTGAGTTCTACATTCTTGCGCTCTTGTGGTGGGGGAGTCGGTTCCAGGTTTTGCGTTTGGTGCTCTGGGTGGCTCGCCGCTTTTTCTGGTACGTGGCTGGTAAGAAGCTCTTTTGTTCTTTCTCGCTGTGCAGGGGTGAAGCTTGCGTCCTTTGTAAGGGCCGTTTCCAACAGTTGTTGTTGGAGTGCGAGTGTTTCCATCATCGCTTGTTGGTTTTGTTGTGACATCCGCAGGTAAGTATCATGTGCCTGACCACGAGCCTCCCAGGTCGCTGACAAACCAGGGAGGACATCCGCTGTGAGCTGCATTGGCGGGGACGCCAATGTCGATATCTGTGTGACTTCCGACCTTGGTATCGACTCTGCTGACGGGCTGTACACTGGTGCTATCATCTGAGGTTGTAGAGGATTTGATTGTAACGTCGGCTGAATCAACTCCTGGGGAGTTGGCTTGGGTTTGTTTGGCATGGTTTCCTGAGTTCCGAGGTCCGAGGTCTGCGTTCGTATTTCCTGGCTGTTTCGATCAGAGATGGTCTTCTCTTCCATTGGGATATGAACGAAGCGATGCTTTTTCTCTGTATTTTGAGTGGCTGATGTCGCTTCTTTTGTTGCTCGCTTTGGTAATGTTGGAGCTTTGAATGGCTGCCCCACAGGGACGGTGATAGAAGGCTTGGGAGTGGAAGTCCATTCGACATCGGTACTTTTCTTTGCTTCCTTGGGATACAAGGCGTGAAGGTTTACTGGGATTCTTTCTGCGAGCAAACCAGCCATTAGATTTTGGATGGAAAAGATGTCTTGTTCGCCGCTGACACATGCGGATTGGGCGAAGTGTGGCAGGTCCTTGAGGATCTTTTTTATCATTCGAGTGCAGGAGTTTCGAGGCCCCATTTCCACAAAGAGACGGATTCCATCATCATAAGCTTGTCGAATGGTGCGTGTATAATCAAAACCATAGAGTGCTTGGTTGAGAATCGAGTCTGCGGCACTCTCTCGTGTGAGAGGATAAGAGCGACCCAGGTACCCGCTGTAGTAGTCGATACCTTCTGTGGCTGTTGTGGGGAACAAGTGGAGGGCCCGATAAGCATCTTTTACAGGCTCGACAGCTTCACAGTGTACAGTGACGATCCCTTGTAAATAAATAGCTTCCGATTGCAACTCCCGAATGACTGCTTCCACATCTTTTTGACGGCCACCAATCACGCACTCATCGGGTGTATTGATGATTAACAAACGTGCAGTGGAGTGTGCCTTCAGGTGCTGGCGAACTTCCTCTGCGGAACGTTGAAGCACTGCTGTTCGCCAAGCCACATCTTCTTGTTGTGGTACCTGCCACACCTGACGGGCCATGTCACAGGGACCTGCGAGTTGGTTTTGGAACAATGGACTGGCTTCCATTCGTTCGAGCATCTGTCCACGTTCAGGCCAGGCTTTGGAAGCGAAGAGTCCAGCCGATTCTCCCAGGCTGTAGCCGATGATTGCCTCTTCGTTGAGACCCAATCGCCGACAGACTTCGGTGACAAAGCCGCCATGGAAGACCTGTCCAAAGATCATATGGTGGGCATGGGATGCTGCAAGCTTGGCGGCCTCTGTGCGCCAGCCTGGTGACCAGTCATGCCGCCAGGGCATATAGATAGGTGGCAGCATCTGGTCTTGTAGTCTGTCGGTTTCTGCGTCCATCTGGGCCAGTACTTCAGGGAAACGAAGCCCTAGCTGACGGCCCATCTCGATGTAATGGTTCCCAGATCCTGGATAGATAAATGCCAGGCGACCCTCTGGACCCAGAGGAGAAGGAGTACTGAAAATTCCTTGCTTTCCCTGGCTGCGCAGGATATCTCCCTGACTTAATGACTCACAGATCGTATGAAGCTGTTCAAGAGCTTGTTTGTGGTTTTGCGAAACCAAAGAGATGCAGTAGTTACGTTCTGGTTGCAGAGGGTTTTGTTGTAGCCTGAAGCTGGCCTCTTGTGGCAGTGATCGCAATCCCTCTCGAAGCTGACGTTGCAATGCCTCCGCTTGCACCAATAGATCGGTGGGACTCTCTCCTTCAAGAACAAACAAAGCATGGGAGTCGTTGATGGAAGCTATGCACAAAGGTTGATGACTTGAGGGTGCTTCTTCCCAGTTTGAGGGTACTTCTTCCCAAGTTGAGGGTACTTCTTGCAGAACACAGTGGGCTGCACTTCCGCCCAGGGCAAGACTCTGTACTGCCGCAGCCCTCGGCCCCTCGATACGATTGCGCAACCACGGCTGCGAGCTTTGCGGGATATGAAAGAAGTCCGGGTTACTGGCCACAGACAAAGAAGGTATTTCCGGATTTCCTGGTAGCCTCTTGTGATACAGGGCGAGGCTTGCTTTCGCTACAGCAGTCAGGCTTGATGCAGCTCCGAGATGTCCAGTCACGGGGGCCAGTGTACTTAAGGCGAGCGGCTTTGTGGGGGAGCCGCTTCGGAGTTGCTCCCATATCTGCAATTCCGTCGTATCTTCCGCAACGATGCCACTACCCTGTGTCTCAAGATATGAAAGGCTTGTGGGAGCGATATCCGCTTCTTCGTGTGCTTGTGAGATGGCACGTCGCAATGTGGTTGCGTCGGGTGTATCGAGGTCTCCACCTGTTGCAATCCCAATTCCTTTGATGACGGCGTAAATACGGTCTTTTTCACGGGTCGCATCAGAGAGCCTTTTGAGTACAAATGCAGTGGCTCCTTCGCCGATATGTCTGCCTTGCGAGTCTTGTGAAAAGCTTCTATCCTTTGTGTTGGGTGTCCATCTTTTGAGTGCGTGCATGGTTGCCATATGACTGATGTCACCGGTGATATCAACAGCTCCAACGAGTGCTGCATCTAACTCATGACGCTGCAATGCACGAGTGGCCAACTCCAGCGCTTGAAGTCCTGAGACTTCCTCAGACGACAAGATAAAGCTGGGTCCACCCAATAAGAACTCTTTGGCGATTCGACTGGCGACGATTCCACCGAGAGCACCTACAGTTCTTGTTGCATTGAGTGCAGGACCTAAAGCATCTTGTAACTCCATTACCCAGGATGCGAGTTGAGCAGGTGTTAGCTGAAGAGCAAGCTGCTCTGCCCACTGAGGGGCCAAGCGTGTGAGTGCCCAACGCAAGTGGAATCGGGTGCATTCGAAGTCAAAACCCACACCAATAAAGGTGCCCATACGAGGTCGTCGGTCACGCAAAGGCAAGCCTGCATCCCGCATCGCTTTGGCTGCCACTTGTAACATCAGCAGTTGTTGAGGGAGGAGTTGGGCGATCTCGTTCGGAGGGAGTCGGAATGTTCCAATCGGGACATCCAGTGATGACAGGTATGACCCTTGCTCTGGTAGATCTGGAATAGATTGGCTGAGCCAGCTCTCTCCACCACTCCAACGATGCTTCGGACGTGCGTCATGAAGTGACTGCCCTTGTAGAACTGCCTGTGCCCAAGCTTCTAGTGTCTCGGCTTTACCGACATGTACATCCATCCCTACCAGGGCAACAGGTTCTCGCCCCTCATCTCGCAGATAGATTGTTCGGATGTGTGCTGTTGCCGTGTTCGCGTCCTGTTTCTCCACAAGCAAGTGTCTGTCGTTGCTCGACTGTCTCGACACTTCTGGAGTTGCGGTGTCTGCGTCCTGTTCTTTGACAAGTATGTGTCTGTCGTCATTTCGGTGTCTGTTGTTATCCGATTGCTCCGAAAAATCCGTGGTGACAGTGTCTGTGTCCCATTCTTCGACAAGCAAGTGTGCATTGATCCCACCAAATCCAAAGGCACTCACTGCCGCTCGCCTTGCCGGTACATTCGGATGTTTCGGCCAGGGTCTTGGCTTGGACACAACCTGAAAAGGGGTTTGTTCCATAGGAAAAGCTGGTTTTGCGAAGTTTGCGGAAGGTGGAAGCTCTTTGTGCTGGAAGGCGAGCAGGACCTTGACCAAGCTGGCTGCCGAAGCACCTGTTAAAAGATGCCCTATCATCGACTTGATCGAGCCTATCACGCATTGTTGGGGCTGCCAGATCTTGCTGCTTTCACGACTCTCATCAGACTCCCAAAGTTTGCAAAGGCTATCGAACTCTGTTTTGTCCCCAAGAGGTGTTCCTGTTCCATGGCATTCGATTAAGTCTACAGTGTTGGGTGCCCATTCAGCTTGATGATAGGCGAGCTTCATGGCGCGAAGTTGCCCTTCGCTGTCGGGGGCGAGCAATCCTCCACCGATATCGTTGGATAGACCGATGCCACGTATCACGCCCAACACATGGTCTTTGTCTCGAACTGCGTCGTCAAGTCGTTTGAGCATGAAGATACCGGCACCTTCGCCCACAACAAGTCCGTCTGCGTCTTTGTCAAAGGGAGCACAGCGTCCGGAAGGAGAGAGTGCTTTGAGCTGACTGAAGCCGATTTGCGTATACAGGTTTTCCGGTCTTGAGACACCCCCTGCCAACATGGCATCGGCGCGACCTTCGCGCAACTCGTCACAGGCGAGTTTGATGGCATACAATGAAGACGCACAAGCGGCATCCAGTGTGAAAGCTCGACCTCCCAACTGCAATGCTTGGGCCAGTAGCATGGCAGGTAATGCTGTGACCCTTCCATTCAAACTCTCGGATGCTGATGGTGGCGATGTTTCTGAAGGCCATACATAAGACAGGTCTTTGTTGAGAGACTGGGCAAAAGCTTCTCCCAAGGTTGCTCTTGTCAACGCAGAGGAACCGTCGGTTGGCAATGCGATCGCTGCGAGTATGACACCCGTTCGTTCGTGTGCGACGCTCTCCATTTGTGCATTGTCGTACGCTTCTTTTCCCGCGTGCAATGTCATTAAATAAAGAGGGTCCAGAGCCTGTAAGAGGGAGGGCTCAAGATGCAGCCCCGCAACGTCCAAGCTTATCTCTTCGTCAACCAAGCATGCTGTTTGGGAGTAGGTTCGATCGGGCTGGTGCTTCTCTTGGTAGGCTATCTCGGGAGGCATCACCCAACGATGCTCTGGCACTAGAGTTGCGGCACTCTTCGCCTGTTGGATATTTTCCCAAAATTGCGAAATATTCGCTGCTCCTGGAAATACCCCACCCATCCCAACAATAGCTATCGGGGCTACAGAGCTAGACGGTGTATTCTGTGATATGGGACGTTGCGAAGACAATGGAGCTTTCTCTCTGGTGTTGTTCACGTTGATTTTGGGTGAAAGGCTTGTAGCAGGGAGCTATCCATGGTGCAGGTATAGTCTGTGATCTCTGCAACAACGTCACCCTGGCTGTTGCAAAATTGGAAGTTACCTTTCATCTGGTGGGGTGTTACCTTTTTGACCTGAAGTGTTATCTTGATGGGGCCTATAAACGCTGACTGATACTGTCGGTATGATGCAAACGACGTCGGAAGAGACACTTTGTCTTGTGCAGCGAAGCACCACAGGATGGCAAGTTGAAAGGCATCGTCGATCACCAATGGATCGTGGATCCAGGTCTGCTGGAAAGGCTGTTTCATCCAAGTGCTGGGAGTTGGTGCCGTGCGAGACATGGCCTGGATGGATTGCTCCGAGTATCCGAGGATGTCAGTCAGTCCATAGAGTGCCTCTCCATGGAACAGGATCTCTTTGTAAGCTTGCTCAACAGATACCGGATAGGGCTTCTGTGGCTCGGCGATATCCCATGCTTCCGGGCTTGTGATATCCTCCTGTGATCCCAAGATCGCAGTCGCTTTGAGGTGAGGTTTGGCTGCACCGCTCTTTGTCTCTCCAAAGAGAGTCAACGCAAGGTGAGTGTGCCCATCCTTTTTCTCCAGGCTTGTTGATTCCAACCAGACTCGATGGTCGTCTTTGGGAAGAATCACACCGTTCAACACTCTTACGTTGTCATAACCTAACAATGACTGTTGTGGGTATGCTTGTTTGACGGCCTGACCCAACCAGTCCATCAATAACGCGAGAGGTACAACAGGTTTACCTCGAAGCTGGTGAGATTCCAACACTGTATGTGTGGCAAGAGAGAGGGTGCGCTCAAAGAGACTTGTGCTGTCTTTTGGTTCTTCTTTGCTTGTACTGTCTTTTGGTTCTTTTTTGCCTATGCTGTCTTTTGGTTCTTCTTTTTTTGGGGAAGTTTCGAACGCCTCGCCCTCAAATGCTTCACCGAGAACGACCTCAACTGCGCCCTGATTACTGCTTTGTAGCTCTCGCAAGAGGGCTCTTGCGCCAGCTTCGAGTGAGATAAGTTGGATGCCTTGGGCTTCAAAGTGTCGTTTGAGTTCAGGTGTGACCATCCCACCATCCCACGGTCCCCAGTTGGCCGAAATAACACGACACTCCGGGTGTAGCATCGCTTGTTGTTGTGCTACTTTGTTGAGCACTTCATTGGCTATGGCATAGTCCACCTGGCCTTTGTTCCCGGCACGCCCACTCACAGATGAAAATAGCACAAGCGCACGTAGGTCATCGTGGGCAGTTGTCTCTAACAAGGCCCGTAGCCCCTGAACTTTGGTGTCAAAAACCTTGTTGAATTGGTCGTCTGTTTTTTCGACAATAAAGCGATCTTCCAACACTCCTGCTGCGTGCATTAAGCCACGAATAGGACCCAGTTCTCGGCGTACTCTCGTGAATAGATCGGATAATGCAGAGGTGTTGCGAACATCAACGGCGTGATACTCAACGGTAGCACCTGTCTCACGGAGCTTTCGAAGGTTGGAGAGGATCTCTCGATTTTTGCAGATGCTTTGGTAGATCCCTTGTAGCTCTTTTGGGTTGCGTATCTTCTCCCCATTCCAGCCATACTGAAAAAGGGATTTTTTGATCAAACTTTCTTGTTCCAGATTCACTAACCAAGCTGGTTCTTCTGGAGGAAGGGGAGAGCGTCCCAACAACACAAGGGTTGGACGCAGTGCCTGAGCGATAGTGTGAGTGACCGAAGCGGTGACACCACGAGCCCCGCCAGAGATCACAAAGACGTCACCCTCTTCCAAGGGAAACTTCCCTTGTGCGGGGGCGGTGTCTGTCAGTTGGATGGTACATCTGTGGTCCGGTTGTAGGCCAACTTCCATCGGACCTGCGTGTGTGCATTCTGTCACAACAGCCTTTGCGATGGTTGTCCAATCTTCCCAAAACAAGGGGAGATCCAGTGCCTTGCTCTCGATCTTTGGGAGTTCGTGTTGTATGGTTTTGGGTAAGCCTGCTAGACCTCCTTGTAACGGAGCGATATGTGTCATATCTGTCAGGCCAAATGTTCCATCCATACGAGTGAGCGTGGCAAAGAATGGTCTGTGCCCGGCTTGAGCAGTCTTTTGCAGATGAGACAACGTTGAGCGAGCAAAGGCAAAGGCTTGTTTGAGGAAGTCTTCCTCTTGGTGACTCCAAAGGGCAGAGTGAGAGGTAGAACAAGCCACAACAATGACTCCAACGAGAGATTGTTCAAGAGCTGTGGGAGGTTCTTGCCCTGGAGTCATTACGATGACGGAGTACCCTCTGTGATGAAATGCGTCGGCGATGGCCTGGGTCAAGGGATTGGCCTGGCACTGTATCCAAATCTCTCCTTGTGACGGGAGATCGAGGGCTGGAGCTTGTTGCTCTGGAAGAGGTACAACACAGAGCAGACGTCGCGCGATATCATCGGACCTCCCTGCAAGGAGGGTCTCTTGCAGGGAGGCTAAATCAAAAGGGAGGGAAGCTCCTCCCGCAATCGCACTTTCTGATGCTTGTGCGATCTCTCCAAGCGTACGGAGGCTCCGAAGCTCTTCTGTGTCGATGTCATTCAAACCTGGGAATTGCTCTGTCACAGAGGACAGGATCTCAACTCGCTTAATGGAGTCGATGCCCAAGTCTGCTTCCATATCCATGTCGAGCGATAACATCTCCGATGGATATCCTGTTAAGTCTGAAACCACTTGCATCAAAACAGTGGCAACAGACTCTGTTGCCACTGTTGAGGTTGGAGCAGGTGTGTGAATCGCTGGAACTGAAATAGCGGTCGTTGGAGTCTGCTCTTCGAGATAGGATATGACCTCTTGTAAGGTCCTCATTCGACCCATTTGTTCCGGGTCTACATCGGCAGCTTCGGGGACCCGCTCACTCACTGTGGAGAGGATCTCAACTCGTTTGATAGAGTCAATACCCAGGTCTGCTTCCATATCCATACTGGGGTCGAGCATCTCTGTTGGGTAACCGGTTAGCTCCGCTACTACTTCCAACATTACCTGTGTCAAGTTGACATCCTCGGGTACAGGAGTGATGGGCGCAGGAGTCGGATTCACAGGGATGTTTGCTAGGGGCTGGCTGGTTGCCCCAAACCCTACGGTTGCTTCAGGAACTGGCGTAGAGGATGCTGGCTGTGGCTTTTGAAACGCCGCGAGGTCCACTTGAGCTT
>JALTMC010000440.1 GCA_027005175.1 Myxococcales bacterium | reverse complement strand
GTCTACACCCTCAAAGCTTTTGTCGATGTTGAATCACTGTTTGATCGCAACCTCTTACCACGCCCCAAAGAAGCTGTCGCTGTGAGCGCAGAGCTGGATTTCTACGAATTCTGTCGTCATCACCACCAGGGAGAAGATGGCGTACAAGAATCCCTCCAGCCCTTTTTAAAGAACGCCCTTGCCTGGTACGGTGTCCACTCGTTCGACCCAGCGGACCCTCTGCGAGAGGCGACCTTGCGCCTTGTTATGGGTCACTCCAACAGTGCCCTACGACACCAGCTATGCTCCTCCCTGCTGAGAATGTTGGTTGGTTTGTATGTAGCAGGTGTTCAGTTTGAAGAAGATCGCGAGTTGCCTGACGTCTTGCGCCAAGTCGCCATCATCGCACGTCGGGAGTACCCGTCCGTACGAGACAATGCCCGCCAAGCACTGTATATCTTGTTTGCCCAATCTCGGTATGTAAAGCGCCAACAAGAGGTTCAAGAGTGGCTGCAGCAAAAACTCAAGACCTTGCGCGAAGAACTCGCTCATCTACCTGCCAACTCGGACCCACATTATCATCCTCAGTTGGGTGGTCATATCGAACAGCTTGTCTCATCCCCCCACTCCTGGCTACCTTTGTTGGTCAAATCGAGCGATCCAACAGCACCCGAAACCCCTTATGTCACACAGGCCATGATTCGTCGTTTGTACGCGGCCTCCGACATCGATGTTATCCCCACTCCACCCCAAGAATCCAGTGTCTCATTTGCTCAGTTTATGGTTCGCTCCTCGGGAGAACTGGTTCCAGTACTTGTTATCACTTGTCGCCCAGAAACACTGCGCTCCACACTCTCTCTTGGCCGACGGTTTTTAGAGCAACGCAAACAACCCTTCCCTGTTTGTGTCGAAGTCATAGCCTTCGGGAAATTACAAGACTCCAGCTTTGGTGAAACGATCGACCAAACGGTGTATGCCGTGGGTCTGGAACAGACGGGATTAACCCGTCTGACGATCAGTTGGTGCAATGGCCAAGAAGGCTTGCATCACCGGACCTACCAGTGGACAGAAGATCACCTGGAAGAATACGCCTTATTGCGGGACATTCACCCCGAAGCAGCACAGCGTATCGAGCTACAACGCCTACAAGAATTCCAGTTGGAGCGACTCCCCTCTCCTGAGCAATTGTATGCCTTTCGCTCACAAGCACGAGAGAACCCCAAGGACAATCGTATCTTTGTTTTTGCAGAAGTACACGATTTCCCCCGCGATATCGCAATCTCCACCGACCGAGATATGCTGTGGGAGTTTGAGCAACGATTTTTTGAATCCTTGCGTGTTATTCGAGAGATGCAGTCGTTACAAACCGCGCGACAACGCTTTCACCTCAACCGACTCACTCTCTTTATCCGCCCTGTCACTCACCTGGACCCTCAAACGTTGGTGAAATTCATCCAACGATTTGAACCCGCAACGCGGGGTTTGGCACTACAAAAGGTTGTGATTCATGCGGAAGTTCCGGATCATCGTCACCCATCGGGCCACAGCAAGAAAGTCTTTGTGATCAGCAAGCGAGGACGTCATCGAATGGAGACGCAGGAGCGTCAACCGTCGCGACTTCCCGTTCGTGCGATGACCCCCTACGATATGAAAGTTGTTCGCTCACAGCGCCGAGGCTATATCTATCCTTATGAGATCGCCTCTGTCCTGGAAGGCCGTCATGTCAGCGATCTGATCCCACACCCCGATATGGTCAGTGGCCGGTTCACAGAATATGACCTGGATGAAACGGGCACAAAGCTTGAACCCACGCTGCGTCCAAGAGGTCAAAACCAGGCCAGCGTGGTGGTTGGTTTGATCAACAACAAAACAGCCAAATACCCCGATGGTATGGAGAGGGTCTGGATCGCCTCGGACCCAACCGCCGCGATGGGTTCACTGGCCGAGCCCGAATGCAAACGAATCTTGGCCGCTATCAATCTCGCGGAAGAACGCGGCTTACCTGTCGAGTGGCTACCGATCTCAGGAGGTGCCAAGATCTCCATGGACAGTGGCACCGAAAACCTCGACTGGACCGCCCGAGTTCTGAAGCGCATTGTCTCCTTTACTCAAGCAGGTGGTGAGATTAATCTGATTGTCACAGGCGTTAATGTTGGTGCACAATCCTACTGGAATGCGGAAGCCACCATGCTCATGCATACCCGGGGCATCCTGATTATGACTCCCGAAGCTTCGATGGTTCTCACGGGAAAAAAAGCTCTCGATTACTCCGGCGGTGTTTCGGCGGAAAATGAGCGCGGCATCGGTGGATTCGAACGTGTGATGGGACCCAATGGACAGGCCCAGTACTTTGCCTCCGATCTCGGTCAGGCTTATGCCATCCTCTTCGACTACTACCGCTTCAGCTACCGAAAAGCGAACGAGCCTCTTCCCCGTAAAAACACGGAGACATCCGACCCCATCGACCGCTCTATCCTCACGCACCCCTACAAAAGCGAGAGTGAGTCATTCAAGGTCATTGGCGACATATTCAACAGCAAAACCAATCCAGGACGCAAGAAGCCCTTTGCGATCCGCGAGGTCATGTCAGCCGTGATGGACCAAGATGGCGGATACCTAGAACGCTACCAAGCCATGCGTCATGCCGACACCGCTGTAGTATGGGACGCTCATATTGGCGGATACCCCGTCTCTCTCATCGGCTTTGAATCACGACCACTACCACGTAGAGGTAGCCTTCCCATGGACGGTCCCGACGTATGGACGGGTGGCACACTCTTCCCACAAAGCTCCAAAAAAGTTGCGTTTGCGATCAACACCGCCAGCGGTAATCGCCCTGTTGTCATTCTCGCGAATCTCAGCGGCTTTGATGGTAGCCCCGAGTCCCTACGCAAATTGCAACTCGAAATGGGCGCTGAAATTGGTCGCGCTGTTGTCAATTTCAAAGGCCCCATTGTATTTGTGGTGGTAGGTCGCTATCATGGCGGTGCTTACGTCGTATTCTCCAAAGCACTCAACCCTCAGCTTACCTCCATTGCCCTAGAGGGAACCTTTGCTTCCGTGATTGGCGGAGCCCCCGCTGCTGCAGTCGTCTTCCCTCATGAAGTCCGCAAGCGCACCAACGCAGACACACGCATCGCATCCCTCCAACAACAACTTGCCCAGGCTCCCGATGCACGTAAACCACTGCTTCGAGAACAACTCGAATCGATGCGTGCCCAAGTCTATCTGGAAAAACAAGGGGAAGTCGCCAAAGAGTTTGATGCCGTTCACACCGTAGAACGAGCCGTACAACAAGGCTCTCTCGATCGTATTATCGACCCATCCACTCTCAGACCTACCTTGGTTGAGCTGCTCCACAACTACTGGGAAAGCCAACTCACAACGCAGGAGGAAGAAGAAGAAAGTATCACCCTGGAGAAACCCAAACCCTCTCTCCAACAAACCAAGAAGAAAGATAGAAAAAGTTCACAAGACACAGGCCCCAACGTCTAACTCAGGACATTCATGGACATTCTGCTGCGAGCAGCAAACAAGATGAATATTCCGAGCGAAAGACCCTACCTTCCCTTTCAGGTTTTGTGGTATGGTCGGGCCCGTGAAACTTGTCACTTACTCAAAGAGGAGTATAAGGATGTTAAAACAAGGCGCAAAAGCCCCCGAGTTTACACTCAAAGATCAGTACGGACGCATGATCTCATCGTCCCAGTTCGCAGCAAAACAACACACCCTGTTGTTGTTTTATCCCCTCGACTTCACCCCCACGTGAACTCGAGAAATTCCAGCGCTGGAAGCGCTGACTGGACGACTCTCCGCAGCAAACACACAAGCTCTCGGCATCAGCGTCGATAGCGTCTACTGCCACGCCAACTGGGCAAAAAGCATGGGGGGGATCTCCTATCCCCTGCTGGCCGACTTCCACCCCAAAGGAGCCGTTGCTGAAAGCTTCGGCCTCTACCTCGCAGACAAAGGCATCACCGATCGCGCCACTGTGATTATCGACGCCGGTGGAACCATCCAACATATCTCCTCTGTTGGTCCCGGTGGAGAGCGAGACATCACAGCACTCGTCGAACTTTGTGAGCAGATCGATAAAGCCTATGAAGGCACAGTAGAGGGAGGCCCAAAAGCAGCAGGCCTCGAACCTGGTGGAACTCTCTATGTCCGAAACAATTGTGGAGCCTCCAGAGACACTCTGCTCGCCGTAGAGAACCTACACATCCAGAGCAAAGTCACGGTCAAGAATGTGAGTGAAAACTCTTCTGCCATGGCAGAACTCAAGGAAAAAACGGGCGCAGAACAAGCTCCCGTCTATATCCTCGGCGACAACATCATCAGCGAATCTGCCGACATTGTAAAAACATTCGTCTCCAAAACAACCGGCTTCTAGAACACTCACCGGCTTGAAGGGCTGCAAGCCCTTGCAAGTCCTGGCTAGACGCGACGAAGATGTGTACGACTGTGTCTATGCCCATTGACTGAAACTCAAGGTCAAGCCCTTGCAAGTCCTGGCTAGGTACGACGAAGATGCGTAGCGTAACGACTCCGATGAGGAACTCCGCAGCCAGACGCAGAAAGACCGACCGGAGTCAAACCGATCGGTCTTCTAAGA
>JALTMC010000439.1 GCA_027005175.1 Myxococcales bacterium | reverse complement strand
CCCCAGGACGCGATCAAGCTCAGGAATCCCCAGAGACATCCGAGTCCATTCGCCCTGCCCCACCTCTTGAATCGAGACCGCTTTTGTCGTTTGTGCTTGTGATGTTTTTCCCTTACCACGCTTCTTACCCACATTGAGCTGGATCTCGTCAAGAGAGTTCCAAGCCCCACAATCTGTACAACGCCCCATCCACTTCGCAGAACGTTGACCACACTCCCGACACTGAAAAGCTGTTGTTTTTTTTGCCATAATCACCTGCTCAACATAAAAGTTTATGGTTGGATTGCAAAACTACGCCTCACCTGTGTCACAACTTGACACATGTGGCTCGTAAAGTCGCTTTGAAGAATGAGTTGCATCCTATCCATTACTGATTATCATCATACTGTAACTATTGTGAGCATAGAGGAGAGTGGGATCATGCCGAAAAAAATGCCCTCTCAATTTTCATCCGTACGCACAATTCTGCCCAAACCATTGCAGCATCTTGGGATTGTGGAACAAGTCAAGCTGAAGCGAATTTGGCGAGCCTGGCTGGATGTCATTGGAACACATATCACCCAACACGCACGCCCAACACGCCTCTACCATCGAACTTTGGTGATTCGAGTCAAGGGAAAAGCCTGGCACCAGGAGTTAAACTTCCATAAAAATAGATTTATGCTCAAACTCAATGATTATTTTGGCCATCCAACCATTGATGAGATTCAACTGGAACTCGGTGATCTACCTCCTATGCCACGAATAACAACCGCAAGAAGAGCAACACCAAGTTGGATGGAGCAGGAGATCCCTGAAGAATGGGAAAATGAGATCGAAAAAAATCTATCACATATCCCGGAAGGTGATATCAAAAATACAGCCCGACGCATCATGGCCAACCACTTCAAACTTCACAGACTCTCCAACGAAAAGCTTTGACAACAAGCTACTTATTTTTGGGACCTGGGTTGAAAGCTTCACCCCGATTGAGCGTAGCATAGGGGGCAGCAGGTACAGAGGGAACAGCCACACCTCCAATCACGACAAGAGAGCCATTGAGTAAGAGTGTTGCGGCCTGCATAAAACGGTCCTTACGTTGGGGTATTTCTTGGGGCCTGGAGCGAATGCCATTGGTTGGATCTGGACTATAAATCTCAGCGATTGTTGAAGCCTTCGCGACCAAGTTGGGGCTAACACTTTGAAGACCACCAAACAAAACAACGCGCCCATCATTGAGCCGCTGTGTAGAGTGAAACACACGAGGTTGAGTCATCGTGAGCTGCCCCCCTTGTCGCTCTCCATTGGAGGCAAAGATCTCCATCGTTCCCACCACCGTTTGTGGCACAAAAAGATTGTCCGAACGGGCGACCATTCCCCCTGCGATAAGAACACTTTTGTTCTCCAGGATGGTTGCAGAGTGTGCAGCACGTGGAGCCTTGAGTTTCTCCGACAGGACCTTGCGAACAGCGCGTGGTTCACCACTTTCTGCAATCACAGAAACAGACAACATACTGTCGAGAGTATTCACTTTGCCTTGTGAGTTGATCTGAATCCCACCTGCCAACAAAATTTGGCCTGTCGCTTCGAGTCGAGAAGAAGAGTGCATGGCCCGACGATCCACGGCAACAATAGGACCTTTACTGACCACCTCATCTTTGGTGTAATCAACAATTTCCCATTGGGTTGCCATCGTGGTACTGCCAGATGTGGGTTGAAAGCTCACACCTCCAAAGACCAGTAAATTGCTTGTTGTGCCAATGGCTGTTGCAGTGTGAAAGGCGCGTCCCTCCGTCAAGGCAGGACCATCACGTCGAACAAGCTTCCCGGCGGAATTCAGAGCAAAGACATCGACATTGCGAACACTTGTAACTTTTCCGGCTTGCAAGCCCAAACCGCCAATCACAACAATGCTGTTCTCGACCTGAGTCATGGTGTGAAAAGCACGAGGTACGGACAACGATGGGCCTTTGGTAAAGATACCTGTGGTTGGATTATAGATCTCCGTCGTCCCGGAGACGGCTGTGATCTTCCCAAGACCAGAGATCTCAGCTCCGCCTGTAATCAGAAGCCGCCCATCGGGAAGCAGTGCAACTCGATGTCCAGCTCGCTTTTCATCCATAGCCGCAGCTTGTGTGAAGGGTGCGCCATTGGTCACGAGATGAAAGGAGGTCAAAGTAGAGAACCTCCCCACAGGGCTCATAAAAAGAGAGACTTTGAGGGGCTTCCCACACTCGTGAAACAGGATGCTTCGCCCCGAAGCAAAGGATTTCCCCTGGCCATCGATACCAAGTACTTCGATTTCGATCTTAGGTGTCTCACCTTCTTTTTTGGGCCGACACTTCACATCCGGCAGCACCCGACTTTTGTTCTCACTTGGCTCAAACTCATTGGAGTCATCGCCTGCAGGAGCAGTCAAAGACTCTCCGCGCATCGCGATACTAAAGCGAGTGATCTTATCGTAAACCGCCTTACCATCTTGGCCTACGGGATAATAGAGATTGAGGTCCAAACGTGCGGGAGCGCAAGACCATTGACTCGCACCAAGAACGACCGCAAACAACCCCAGCAAAAGCCATCCTCGCTTAAGCCAATATCCTTTACCTTGCATCTGTTTTTTCAATGACATATCCGTTCACCTAGTGGGAATGGTGCGTTAATTACTTTTGACAGAGGGAATGTATGTAAAGAATTCGGCGGAAGAGCTTCCACTGAATGTCCATACATACTCTTTCTGCTTATCAGGGTCTGTAACTTTGTTGCGAGAGGCTCCCCCAAAGATCACAACTCTTGGTGATAAGGGAGAGAGTGCAGCGACACCATAAAATCTCCCTTGGGGCTCTTTGAGATCCAAAACCTCAGGAGAGCGAACTGAGATGGGTTGAAGTTGCGCTCCACTACTGAGTTCAAGCCGATAATACTCCGATCGAGCTTCAAAGTTGAGATCCTTACCCATTCCACCAACAAATAGGATCTGTTGGTTGGGCAATGCAATGGCCTTGTGCCCAAAACGCGCTTTGTCGAGCTGTCCTGGGTTTGCAACAGGACCACTCTCGCTCCAGATCTCAATCGGACCCACCACTTGGTTGTTGACGTTTCGTCCACCTGCGACCACAACCCAACGGCGGTCTTCCACTTTAATCACTGTAGAAGTATGCTCGTACCTTGCGTATACATTGTCTTTTTCAACCTTCTTGGGACGCCAGCATGAGCCATTGCGTTGCAAGAGGATCGCATGTTTCGGAACGTCACGCTTTCCGTCCTTGTCGACTCGTAGACCACCTGTGACTAAAAGTAGAGAGTCTGTCAAAAGGGAGGTTTGGTGCAACCACCGTCCGTCCACTTCCGTAATCTTATCTCCGGCAGGAAATGGCCCACACCCACTTTGCGTGGCCGGATACAGCAAAGCACCTGACTCTACGCTGGTAGCGGAAGAGTCTCCCACAGTGTAGTTCTCGATCTTTAAGACTTGATATCCTTGCTCAAGCGTCCTTTTCCCAAGGGTTAATGGTTTAAACAAACCACCCACCATCACAATTTCACTGTCTCCCACTCGGGTTGCTGTATGAAAAGCACGTGGCTCTTTCATCAACAAGCCTGCAAACAATGCGTCATCGCGGGGTCGATAGATCTCGACCGTTTTGAGTACAGTGAGTTTGTTGTCAATAAAGCCCATGCCACCCGCAATCACAACCAAACCATTGGCCATCAGAGTCGCGGTATGAAAAGCGCGGGGATTTTGAAGAGATTTGGAAGAGATCTCCACCAGACCTGTTTTTGGATTGTACAGCATTAAATTCTTTTGCAAGAAGTTGGGCTGCGTGATCTCATAAACTCCCTGGTTTCCCCGGACCTTCGTCGCTCCACCCACAATCAGAATTCGACCATCAGGCAAAGTGACAGCCTGATGCCCCACAAGAGGACCAGGCATCAAAGTTTGAGAACCATTCGAGAGCTCTGTGACCCAACCAAATGTATTCACACGACTGATCAAGATTCCCAATCCAAAAGTCTTGGAGACAAAGGGAACTCTCGCCTGCCCCAAAGCGATCAGCTTGTTGTCTTTGTCAAAGATCTTAGTGCTCATATCAAACCAGGGCTTGTCTGTATCCTGCTTGATCGCAAAAGCCGGAACACTCGCTTTCTTATCAGAAAAGTCAAACTCTTCTTTAATCGGTGACTTTTCGAGCCCATCTCCCTTCATTTCGAAGGTCATACGTTGAGCATCTGTGAACTTTTGCCCAAAGGTTGGAACAACCTTGAGTTCAATCTTACCTTCAGGCGCACAACAAGTAAGGCCAGCCCAAAGCAGCATCCAGCCAACAACAAGACCCAGAGGATGAGAGAGTAACCTCTTTTTGAAGAAGGTAGACCTCTCCTTCCAGAGAGGAGGAATGGACTTTGCCATTGTGAAGTGAGTATTAAAAAAGAAAGAAAAAATCATCATCACGTCATACTATTCTAACAAAACGAAAGATCATCCAGACGAGTTCCGGAGTATATCTGAACTTATCGAGGGTCATGTATGTGAAGGCAAATCTGACCGCATTCCAGTAGATATTGAGAACCCTGTTCATGTTTCTGACTTCATCCCAGCTGAATCTCAGGTCTTCCC
>JALTMC010000438.1:2308-4607 GCA_027005175.1 Myxococcales bacterium | reverse complement strand
TGGCTATACTTTTCTCCCCAAGCTTTGTATCGATTCGAGTAATTTGACTATTCTTCGAATGGTACAATGTCACTCGAATCGGCTTCAGGGCGTCGATGAGTCCGTTATTCCGGACACAAACGCGAATCGACAATTTGCTCCCACTGCCGGAGCTTTTGGGGATGCCCGACATCGAATCAACCACAAGGTCCGGTGCAGGATTGTTAAAGATAATGGAGAAGATATTATTTTTTTCCACTTCTTCTGGCACTGTATTTCCAGGGTCAACGATCCCCCCAAAGAAGTTATTTTGAATGGGCATTTGCTGCAATGTGATCTTGGTTCCTTTGCAAACCGTCTTCCCCACTCCCAAGGATGGACTTCCCGTGAAAGACACCTCACCCAACTTTGTGTCATTCTTGTTAATACCAGCATCCAACGAATGATAGAAGAAAACTTTAAAGGGCTTAATCGCATCCGTGGACCCTCGATTAACGACACACACTTCCACCCGAAAGGAGTCCCCTGCAGAGGCAATTTGAGGAACACCTTTCACAGATTCAACCTGAAGATCAGGGGCTGGATTAGAAAACTTCACAGAATTTGTATTGTTGATCTCAACAAACTCTTGAATCACAGACAGCCTATCAGCAAATGCACCAATCCAGTTGTCTCCCAAATTCAGAAAGATCGTAGTCGCCAACAAGACAGTCCCACTTTGACATACCCGTTTGCCTCTACCAACACCAGCAAAGGAGAAATTGCCGATCAGTGTATCAGAGGATGTAATCTTTTCATTGTCAGAGTGATATATACCTGTCGTGAAGGCTTTCGCATCGGCTTTTCCGATATTCTTCACACACACAGTAAGAGAGAGAGAGGCACCTCCTGTAGCTCGCACAGGAACACCAGTAATACTGTCGACCACAAGATCAGGCCGAGGAGTGAGAGCATCTCCCCTGGTGTTGTTATCTTCCCTCTCTTCCTTCACCTGTTCGGCGTAGTCCGCCATCGCCCCCATATACCCTCTTGCAATATTCGCGTGAGCTGGAACCTTGACAGGCAAGCTCTTACAGACCTGACTCCCCCTGCCCAGAGAGCCTACAATAAATTCATTCAGCCGCGTGTCAAAACGTGAGAAGCTGCTGTCTGCCGAATAAAAGATCCCCACAGAAAAGGGTGTAATGAGTGCCTGTCCACCATTGTTGGTGACACACACACGAAACGTCAGCGTATCTCCTACTTTTGGTGCTGTCGAAGGCATCCCACTGAAAACATCAACCGATAAGTCTGGACCTGGAATCGTAACTTTAACGGCCTTTGAAGTATTGTTGGCCTCACGCAATTCCCGTACTTTTTGATTCCAATCCACAATCGCAGCGATCCACTTCTCTCCCAATCCCTTCCCTGTCCCTGTTTGAGACAAACGAAACTTAAGCACCCTGCAAACGGAGAGTCCCTTCGTCAACAGTTGAACGGAAGCCTCCACCAACTTGGTATCAAAAGTTGTCACTTCTGCATCTTTCGAGAAAAAGAGAGCAATCGAAAAATTACTCGCAGAGACAACCCCTTTGTTCTTCACACAAACCCTTACCGTGACGAGATCTGTAGGGTTGATCGTCGATGGAATCCCCGTCACAGACTCAACCAAGAGATCAGATTGAGCCCAGACTTGGGATGGTACCAGACAAAGAACCCACAAAAACAACAACAACCATCGTTGGCGAACCATAAAAATCCTCACAATCACTAACAAACCAAACGAGATCCTCTCTCTCCGAATCTCCCATACAGTATTGAACGCACATTCGAAAGACCTGTCAAGTTGCTGTTTGCTCTCAAATCATTCATTTCACAATACCAAAACAAGAATATACTCCGAGATCCTACCCAACATTCGCCGAATTTAAAAGGCACGGAGAACAATCGCTCTCACTTCCCAGAAGTCTCCATCACACGACGAGATCATGCCGGGACACACTCCACCTCAATGCCCCCCCTCCTGCAACAGGAAAATCGTTTCATCGAAAGGAATTTCGAGCAAAGCATTGAAGATCACTCCACCTTTTCATGCCTCTTGATTTCAATCTTTTCGCTCTTTGATACAGATCAAACAAGAACCCCACAACAAAACCTATACAAGTAGTGCTCTCGTCTTACAAGGAAACAAAGCAGAGCAGAGCAAAACACAAAATGGAGCAAAGAAAAGATGATGGAAGAATGCTGGAGCAGAAAGGAAAGAGGGAGAAACGCGAGACGATAACAGCCGGGCTCCATCGACAGCAAGGAGATTCGAGAAAAAGAAGTGCTTTGGCCCTCG
>JALTMC010000438.1:0-2298 GCA_027005175.1 Myxococcales bacterium | reverse complement strand
ACTTCAGTCTTATCGAGTGTATCCCAGGGTCCTTTCGCTATTTCGACATACATAAGGGGAAAGAAAAAATGAGACAAAATCACCAACCCAAAACCTTTCGCACGATGTTGCTGATCGCAATATCCCTCTTCCTCATCCTCTCTGTACCTCTCCTCTTTACCTCTTGCTCCGGGACAGCTGGACCCAAGGGAGATAAAGGTGATACCGGAGCTGCCGGCGCCAAAGGTGATCCCGGTGCCAAAGGGGACCCCGGTGCCAAAGGAGACCCCGGTAAAGACGGCAAAAACGGAGCTGCCGGTGCCAAAGGGGTCCCCGGTGCCAAAGGGGACCCCGGTGCCAAAGGAGACCCCGGTAAGGATGGACAAGGCCTTGAGTTCTTTGCTCCCCCCAAACTTGAAGGGCATCCCCCCGCAGATAAGAAGTACGGTATGGTCATGGCCTATGATGTTCAGGCTGCGTACAACGACGATACATTCTTCTGGCGCATTTCATTCCGAGGAAACAAGGGAGACCATCACGAGTATTACCATTATACCAACGGGAAATGGCAAAAAGAAGGCGCCAACCGAAGAGATGCACAGGCTTCGATCGATAAAGATCCAGTGCAAGGAGACCAGGGAGAAACAGCGACCTCCTATGAAAGTCGTACCTCCATCATGGTCAACGATCCCAAAGGCGCAACCCATACAAAAGACTTCGGAAAATTTGGATGTTACCTCACTTGTCACAACGGTCTCCGACACATGCCAGGATGGAAATCTGCCAATGGTCACGATGGAAAATATGTCTTGCCAGCCAATATGTCCGGCACGGGAAAAGTCGCGCTCGATCTCTGGCACTGGCGCTCAGGACGCTCAAACCCCATAGCCAAATCAGATGACCAATGGATTCAAGCCAAAACATTTGCCAACACAACCTCCGGTGACGACGGTGGCCGCAAAGGTGACGCAGGAACAGGCGTGTTTAAATCTCAAAAGATCGTAAATGGCCACCCCGAATATGTGTTTGATCCTACAAGTACCTTTGGCCTCTTTGCAGAGAAATGGGATAATTTCTGGAAGTCCCCCTTCTGGTTCTTCGTAGACCCAAATGCCGCAATGCTCGGCCCCTATGCTCCCAATGCAACCATCATGAAATGGGATGATGCAGTCAAAGCTGGATACAAACCCCAAGAAGGTGACTGGGTACCCAAGCGAGTTCTCCGTGCTGGAGCAGGTAGCCGAAGTGATATCACCGCCTATGGCTCTACATTTATCCCCCTGGCAGCGGATGGAAGATTTGGAACATGGCTCGTGCAACTTCAACGTGCACTGGACACAAAACATACCGATGATGTCGCCTTCGTTCACGGAAAGTCCTACGATGTCGCCTTTGAAGTTCACCTCTGGCAGTATACCACACGCGATCACTATGTCTCACTGCCCGCAAGCCTCTCTCTCAATGATCCCGCCAACACCAACGCAGACATCAAAGCAGTCAAAGTCGCAGGCCAAGGCAAGTTTGCAATTCCAAACTTCTCCGATCACAGCAAGTTTCCACCCAAACGCTTTTACCTCTTCCAACCTGGAATCACATCTTGGGAATTCTTAACCAACAAAATGTCAAACATGAAAGTGGTTGACCCAGTTACCAAGAAAGAGATCAAAAACACACATCCAGGTGCTGCCGCAATCGCCCAAGGCAAAAGCTGTGCGTCCTGCCACTCTATCCGAAAATCCGACCCCGCAAGTATCGGCGGCTCTTTGGAAGTTCGCTCACAGCAACGAGGTGGTGTCTTTGCCAGCACCCCCGTCGTGAAATAAAAAAACATCGCGAGAAAAACTCCCCCCCCCGCTTGAATATCGAATCTCCCCCCCTACCCTACACAAAACCAGGATATTCCCAGGATATTCCCAGGGTATTCCCAGGATATTCCCAGGACATCCCCAGGGTATTTCCGCCGCCCTTGCAACAAAAAGGAAGACATCACGGTATAACTTATTTATAGCTCGCTAGCTTGGTCGTAAATAGAGTTAGAAACGGGTTCCTGACAGCCTGCAAAAGAAATGAATATAGCAAAACCCCCTATATATTCGTGGGACTTTCGTCCCACTCTGAGGATCTCGGAACTACGGGTGTGGTCCCCCAAAGGGGTCAACCCACTTCCCGTATCTACGAGAGGTTTGCAATACGACGCACTGTTTCATACCAAAAACTCAAAGAAGACAAGGGAAAAAAAGGTCAAGAAGCATTCGCCTTCAACACAAATTGCTGAGCCTGAGTTGCCGCTGTTTCAGACCCCTCCCCCACGTGGTTCGA
>JALTMC010000437.1 GCA_027005175.1 Myxococcales bacterium | reverse complement strand
GGTCTGTTCTGCTTCTTTCGTTTCTGCCACTTCTTCTGTGGGTTGGGTGGGGTGGGGCAAAAAAAGGGGAGTCAGCGTTGTACCGCTGGAGGGAGTGGAAGGATGCTGCCATTGCTCCTGACAAAGAGCTTGCCGTCGCATCGGCGTGAGAGAACCCAAGGCTTGTTGGAGTTTCTCACGTGAAAGATAGGTCAGCACACCCAACGCAAACAGGTGGGCCAGCAATGTTGTAATCCAACAAGAGCTGACGGGTTGTGTCGCGAACCATGTAGGTAGTGGTAGTAATGTGAAACAGAGCATGAGTCTATCCATCTATCTTGCGTTGCCTCTGTTGGAAGCAATCGTTCGTGCCATTCTATCCCAAGAGATGAGTTTTGTCACTATCTTTGGCAGGTTCCCGTCCACATGGAAGCCGTTTCAACCACCATGCACGCCAGAACTGAGCATCATCCCTCCGCTTCGCCAATCGAAGCCGTTTCAACCGCCATGAAACTGCCATGCACGCCAGAACAAATAGATGCCTGCGCCGAAGAAGCAAAGTCCCATGATTCGATTGAGCCACATCAGCGCTGCGGATTGGACATAGTGTTTGAGGCGGTTGGCAAATAACGCTTTGAGTGTGTCGGTGACATAGATCGTGGTGACAGCACCTGCAAATACGAGCGTTACATTCATGGGGGTCAGCTTGTGACGGGAGGCGACGAGACCCAACGCTCCAATCCAGTAGGTGAACACCACCGGGTTGGCAAAATTGACCAGAAAACCCTGCCCAAAGAGGGTTGCAAACTGACGCCCTTTGAGCTTGGCTTTGGCTTCTTGACGTCGATAGAGTAGGCTGGAGACGCCAAAGCTTATCAAGATGATGCCTCCCACGACACTGAGTACTTTCTGATTGTTGGGTCGTGTGAGAAACTGTGCGACGCCCAGATAGGAAAGCGTGATACAGACCACATCGCTGAATGCTATCCCACTGGCAACCGCGAATCCCGCGCGAAAATCGTGACGAATGCTGGCTTGAAGTAGTGTAAAGAGTACGGGTCCTACAAACAAAATGGCAGGTGCGCCCAACAAAAGGCCTTCCAGGAAAAGCTGCATTGCAATGGTCCAAATTATTTTGGGGCAAAATCATCAGAAGAAAAACTCTTAGGTTGTGGGCGTGGAAACCTCCTCCTGATCACGGGTCCTCCTGAATCGACAGGACCAAGTCCGGGTTTGGTGAGGGCCGTTGACTCTATCTCTACCTTTACAACGGCTCGTGAGGGAAGTCTGCAAGCCCATTCTCGCGAGAGGTGTCATTGTATCACATGTTCCAAGAAGAGATAACATGCAGGGAGAAGTCTAATGATGGAGATTCATTTTGCAACCTCACTGGAGAAACAAGTGGGCTTCTTGTTTAAGGAGTAAGTCAAATGTACTGGAACATCGGGGGATTCAACGGGATGTAAAAGAAATGTAAAGAGATGTGTCCATGTTGTCCTCTTGCTCTGTTACTGCCTTGGAGTAAAGAGATGTGTCCATGTTGTCCTCTTGCTCTGTTGCCGCCTTGGAGTAAAGAGAGGTGTTCATGTTGTTCTCTTGCTTGGATTGAAACAACGTCCGATCTGTCAAACGCAAGTGTTGAGTGCTGAGGCGATATCCGACAAGATGGGGTCATCCTCTCGAAGATGGTGTTTTTACGATACATAGGACGAAAAAGAAAACACTCCTTTCATCGGATGCGGAAAGCATGATAGGATCTCGCTATGTTTGGTAATGATTGTACTGCTTTGAGGGTGAAGAGATGTATCGTAATCTTTTTAAGCGTTCGATTCTTTGGAGTTTGATGTTGTTGTTCTTTTGGCAGTGCAGTCCGGGAGAACCGCCGAAGCTGACCTGTCGAAGCAACAAGGATTGTGCCAAAGGGGAGCGTTGTCAGCATGAAAAGTGCCGTCCGATTCCATCGGCAAACCAACCTCCTGTTGCCCATGCTGGCGAGTCACAGAAGGTGGCTGTGGGGGCACGGGTCAAACTGAGTGGCCAAAAGTCTACGGATCCGGAGAAGCAACCCCTGACGTATGCCTGGAAGTTTATCGAGCGTCCTGCAGGAAGTGAGGCGACGTTTTCTGATGCGACGTCAGTTGAGCCAACATTTAAGGCTGACAAGGAAGGCTCCTTTGTGATCGAGCTCGTGGTCACGGATGAGAAGGGGGCGAAGAGCAAGCCTGCAAAAGTAAATGTGACGGCAGAGGTATCCAAAAATAACAACCCCCCTGTGGCCAATGCAGGACCTGACCAGAAGGTCGCTGTGGGCGACTCTGTTCAATTGCTTGGTTCAAATTCCACAGATTCGGATGGAGACCCTCTCACCTACGTCTGGAGCTTTAAAACAAAACCTGAGGGAAGTCTCGCGGTCTTGTCGGATCCAACAATCGCTAAGCCTACGTTTACGGCTGACAAAGAGGGCAAGTATGTCTTGTCTCTTGTGGTACGGGACCTTGTTTCGGCCAGTGACTCTGACTCGGTCAGCGTTGAAGCATTTAGTGCTGCGCTGGTCCCACAAGTGACAACGCTTTCTCCCGTGGAAGGATTTGCAGGTACAAAGGTGAAGGTCACCTTGGAAGGAAAAGACTTTCATCAAGACGCAGAGGTTCTTTTTAATAAACAAACACTTCCAACGAGTGTTGTGACGTTTAAGAGTGCGACAACGATCGTCGTTGCGCTTAATCTAAGCAAGCTAGGTCCGGGATCTTATCCTATTAAAGTGAAAAATCCCAATGGCAAGGAGAGCACAGATGTCTTATTTACGGTCAAGGCTCTACCAACACCAAAGCTACTGAAAATCGAACCAAACAGCGCGACCTCGGGTTCAAAGGTACGTGTGAAAGCGACAGGAACTGGCTTTGTTCAGGCATCGGAGGTCTTGTTTCAGTCTCTACCTCTCATCACGACCTTCAAGAGCACAAAGGAACTGACCTTCAAACTGGATCTCACAAAGACGTCTGTGGGAAAATACAAGGTAAAGATTCGAAATCCCGGTGGCATTACATCGCAAGAGTTGGACTTTCTCGTGCTGCCTGTGGGACCACCTCCTGTGCTTAAGGTGCTCAATCCTCCGACTGGCGTTACAGGTACGAAGATCTCATTCAGTGTGCATGGAGGGGGATTTGCTTCAGGGGCGGTGATTGTTTTTGATGGTAAAGTTATTTCATCCAAGCGTATTCGGCGAGATGAAATTGACGCAGATCCTTCCTTGGATCTCACTGGCTTTAAACCGGGAAAAGTCAAAGTGTGGGTTCGGAACCCAAGTGGCAAGGAATCAGCAAAGCTAGACTTCTCAGTGGAAGACAAAGATCCCACTCCAAAAATTGATCGCATCTTACCTTTCTCCGTCTTTCTCAATACGTCGAATAAGTTGGGTATCTTTGGAGCACGCTTTCGTCCCGGTGCGAGGTTTTTTATGGGCACACAGGAGATTAAGCCGCCTCAGCTTACGTACAAGAGTACAACGTATCTCGAAGCGATTGTCGACACCACCAAAGGAGTCTGGAAGGCTGGCGATATACAAGCCTATGTGCTCAATCCTAAGAACAAAAAATCCAATACATTTAAGGTAACTGTCTCACATCGAATGCCCATCATTTCATCGGTGACACCGGGAGGATGGAGCAAACAGTGTGATACAGATGTCGAGGTGTTTGGCAAATACTTTCTTCCATCAACCACCTTGCGATTTGGAACGCTACTGTATACAAAGACTTCCAGCACCCATAAGCTCACACAAGTAGGGACTGACCGGCTTAAATTTCGTTTGGAGGCCACCAAGCTCAAGGCAACAACCTATAGCTTGATTGTTGACAACGGTTCTCAAGCCAAAAGTTCTCCCTTCCCGTTCAGAATTCAACCGTCGTCTACGATCCCAAAGCCACAAATTAACACGATGCAGCCTGCGGGTGGACTGTCGAATACCACTGCAACTGTGGCCATCACCTATCGCTCTCCTGGCTATTTCTTGAACGGGGCTGTGGTGGAGTTGGATGGCAAACGTCAAAAAACTACCTGTACCCGGTCAAGTTCTACCTATTGTTATGCCTTGAGCGCAGAGCTTGACCTCAGCGGCGTTGCGGTGGGAGCACACTTCATTCAGGTCTCCAATCCATGCGGTATCAAGAGTGACAAACAAGCATTCTTTGTGTCGGCTGCACCATCTCCTTATCTCTCCACCTTGCAGCCTGCTTATGCTGAAGTGGGCTCCAAAAAGGTCATCACTGTATACGGCTTAAATCTGAGTAAGAAAAGCAAAATCCTATGGGCTGGAAAAGCGATCCCGACCACCTTTGTCTCCAACAAAGAGTTACGGACAACACAAGCGATCGACTTTGCATCTGCGAAGCCGGGCACCATCGATGTTCAAGTTGAATCTGATGGTAAACGCACACCCGTGATTCAATTTACGGTGCTCGCAAAACAACCAACTTTGGTGATTGATCGTGTGACCCCCAGTGTCTTTGAGAGAGAGCAATCTCATCACAATATCGTGGTAAAAGGACGTGGCTTTACAAAGAAAACAGAGCTCTCTTTTAACAAACAGAAAGTCTTTCCTGTATGGAATAGCTCCACTCAGATGACGGTCAAT
>JALTMC010000436.1 GCA_027005175.1 Myxococcales bacterium | reverse complement strand
GTTGTATCGCTGTTTGTACCGCTTTCTTGATGTCTCCGTCATCCATTACAATTAAGGGATCATTTCCTCCCAGCTCAAATAACAGTTTCTTGAACCCGGCTTCTTTGGCAATGGCTTTGGCGGTGGGAACACCTCCTGTAAAGCTGATAACTTGAACTTGGTTGCCACGCACAATTTCCGTGAGCTCAGGAACATCGGGAACACAACATTGAATGGTCTCTTGAGGGAAGCCAGCCTCGTAACACAGCTCTGTCAAACGCTGGCCTGAAAAATAGCATTGAGGTGTTGGTTTGAAAAACAAGGGGCATCCTGCTGCAAATGCTGGACCGAGCTTGTGAAGTGCGAGATTGATCGGAAAGTTAAAGGGTGTAATCGCCAGCACAATACCAAGTGGTTTTCGATGGACAACGCCCCATCTTCCTCGGGCTGGAGGATAGGCGTCGGAGTCCAACACTTCACCACTTTGACGTTTGCACTCATCGGCAGAGCAACGCGCTGTGTTGGCCGACCGCTGTATCTCGATTCGACTGTCGAGCAAGGTCTTACCGATCTCTCTTGTGACTAGCATGGCAAGCTCTTCTTTGTTTTTCTCTATGAGATCGGCGAGCCGGTTTAGGATCACGCTTCGCTCAAATGCTGGGATTTGAGCTAGAACCTTTTTGCCTTTTTGAAGCTTGTCCAGTGCCGCCTGAGTCTCTTCTTGTGATGCAAAATCAAATTGCCCAATCACTTCTCCATCAAATGGATTTAATACAACATATGTTTGACTCATGATGGTGCTCCTCTATCTATGTAAGACTAAGACACGGTGGTCGAGTCGTCGGAAAAGTTTGACTGCGATGTTACAGCCGATCAAGAACAGAATGGACTTGAACGTGAACACAAAGAGCCTGCGGTTGAGAGAGAGACAGCAAACAAGAATACCGTTGCTAGAACATCCAACCCACCGAACAAGATTTCCCTCATCCCTCATCTCTCAAATGATTCAGCTTATGACGAAAAGTAAGTGGTGTTTACTTTTGGGGTGTATGCGGATGTACCTTGTTTGTGCGAAAAGCGCAAGGTTGATGGTTGAGAGTGGTTGTAGATAGAGGTGGAATTGATTTATGGTCTGGGTGGAAAGCCAGAAGGCATCCATTTGGGTAGGTTGGCAATGGATTGTCGTGCTGCTCTGGTTGTGGGGACGCCCCATGCCTGGAAAAAGGGGCCTAGGTTTTTGCCAACGGCTTTGGAGAAGCGAACCATCCATTGATCACGTTCTTCTGCGTCTGTTTTGGGCAACTGATTTGCGGGTGCGTTGCGATAGTCTGTAAAGACCTTCTTGTATGTCTTCCAACCAAATCCTTCTTGTAGCTGCATATACATGATTAAAGCTAGAAATGATTTTCTTTGCCATTCGCTAAACTTGGTTCCATTTTTGATATAACTTTTGATTTGATTGGTACGTGCTGTGCCGTAAAGACTGGCTCGTGGCTTCTTGTTGTTGTGGACAAACTCAAAGATATAGAGTGTAAACAAGTTCTCGGTGACTTCACCAGTTCCGTTAAAAGTCCAGTATCTGCTTTGATGGTTATGACCGATTTCATGAAAGATTCCCCACCCACCTTTTTGGGTGATATAGGCGGTGTTGGGTAGGGTCTTGCGCACATCAAGATGGGTCATGATTGGATAACCTGCGTGCATGTAGCCAGCACTGATTTGTTCATCCATAACGATTCGCTCTGGACGGGCACGGGCTCGGGGGATTGTTGCTAAATCGGCAGCAGCGTTCATGACCTTGTCCCAATATTGCATCAGCTTATCCGGGTCCGTTAATTGTCGAATCGCTGTGGAGGGCACTGTAAGGACTAGCTTGCTGTTGGCCAACTCAGCCCAGGGGGCTGGATACTGTCGAATGGTTTTGTTCCAGTCTGTGACTTTTGTCTTTCCCATCACAAAGTACGGCACCTGTACCGCATTCGTTATCGTTACTTTGACGATTCCAAGTTTGCTGTTCTTGGGTACTACAATGTAGAGTAATCCACCGAATGCACTGGCAGCTTTGGTTGTATTCGTAGTGAGAGCCCAGGTCTGTGTAATTTCAGGTGCTCGACGCCAGGAGTCTTTACTCCACAGTCTGTCTTTGTGCGCCCCGATACGTAGTGATAAACCTTTCTTGGCAGCCTTCGATGGGATGCTTACAGTTACGACTTCACCAGGAGCAGCATACAATCCAGTGCTGTGCCAGTCGCGAATTGTAGTGTCTATGGTTAGCGATTGGGTCACACGTTTGGCACGGGTTGGGACTTTGCCTGGGAATACCTCGGCAGCAGGATGTGCCTTTACCTGCTCGGGCGGCAACCTTCTACTTTTGATAAGCTGGTATGCTAGCAACACACGTTTGAGACCATCTTGTGTTTTGACTGGATTCTTGGCACTTGGGATGATCTGAGCACCATACTTTTTCAATAGCTGCTCTATCCGAGGTCGCAGGAGCTTGTCACTGCCGTAGAGGTAAGGAATGGCTCGTGTTACTGTGTGAGTGGCTTGCGCAAGATCGGCAGCACTGGGGTTTTTCTTCCCTTCCGCTTGCTTTTCAAGCAGGTCGAGGGCTTTTTGTGCGTGCAGTAAATCGGAGGGTGGCTTTGTGTTGTCGTAGCCAGGCTTGCCATCTGTGATCGCATCCGCTGTCCAGGCTAAGCCGACCTCTCGTAAGAGTATGTTGCCTGCAAAGTCGTTGACGATACTCTTTCTTGGATTGAGCTGAGCCCACCCCCAACCTGTTTCTGCCATCAACAAACCACCACCTTTTTCCACAAATCGAAGAACGGCTTGTCGGAGTTTGGCTGTGTTCATCGTGGCTGCTTTAATGATCAAAACTTGATAACTACTAAGCTTCGCATCCCAACCTGTACTGAGCTTTGTGACATTGTATTTTTGTTGCTGCAAATAGGTTGTACTGATACGACCGACGACTGCAATCTTTTGACGTGGGACAGGCTTTGTTGCTCCATAGGCTAGCCAATGGACTGCATTTTTCAACAACTGGCCTGTGGTTTCATACTTTAAATCCTGGGCACCCATATATCCGCCATGACTGTAAATAAAGATCCGACCTTTGCCCCATTTCGCTGCAGCAGCGACTGGGTCTTTCACGTTGGCACTCGTCCCAGCAGCGACTGGAAATGCATTGTGCCCAAAGACGACCAGCGCGCCTGGAACACCCGGTGCTGCAATCTTTTTGATACCACTGAGAAGGATACCAATATCCCCTGCGTGGGTATTACAATCCGGCTTTCCATCACAATTTTGGTCTCGTCCACAAAAAGGAGAGCCGGGTGTGACTTCACCCTGACATGCCCCCCACTTACCTGCCTGACAGGCTTGGATCCCTGCTTTGCAACGTCCTTTTCCCCGTGTTCCTTTGGCTCCGGTGTAACAAGGTTGGACTAAACCTTCGTCGATCTTTCCGTTGCAATCGTTGTCTTTCCCATCACATATCTCTGGCTGCTTTTGACATGTCTTCTCTGCTGTAGGCTCTGTGGGTGGTGCTTCTCTTCCTAACTCAGGCTGGGATTCTGGATTTGTCTCGGATTGAGCTTCTGGGCTTGTCTCGGCTTGTTTCTCTGAAATGGCTTCTTGTACAAACTCGGTCGAGGTATCGTCGGGTCGTTGAGCTGGCTCTCCCGCGTCCTTACTTACCTCTTTTCCCGCATTTGCTTCCTGTTGTGTCGCTTCTGTGTCTGTTTCCGCCGGTACTGTCGGTGTTCCGCAAGCTCCAAGAGATATCCACAAAATGCTAAAGAGTATGATCCAAAACCAACGCATACGTATCATGAAATTCGAACTCCATGGGAATGATTCAAAGTTAGGATGCTGTCCTGCTCTCTTCTACCTACATCAATGAGAACAGTTGGCTACGATGCTTATCCAACATAGCACACTTGTTTTGCTGTTGTAAGTTTAAGCTCAATCTGTTGATCTATGTTCAACACGGGAACCTGACAGCCTGTAAAAGAAATGGACATGGTGAAATCTCCTGTATATCCATGGGGATGAACCCCCACTCTGAGGATCTCTGAACTACCCCTTCGGGGCACTGAAAACACTTTGAGCTTCAGAGCAAATCAAAGGGTTGAGCCGACTTCAGTCGGGTTTTTTCTCATCAGAGTAGGGATGTTAGCCCCACGAGGAACCTGTGTCAATTCATGGTTCGAACCAAGCCCTCTCAGACTCGACCTGGGTTCGTTCAGATGGTGCGACCAGCCAGAGAGAAACCATGCAACACTTTTGGGCAGACCCGCGTGTCTTCCCCTACCCAGAACCGGAACGATTCTCGCCATGTAGGGATGAACCCATGTGTTCGCTCTGAATTCGATCTGTTGCATTTCTGCACCTCTCTCATCCGATCGGTTTGAACGGACCCCACAAACCGTTTCTGAAGAGATGCTTGTTCCTTATACGAGTAATATCTTATTTTTTTCTGCCCAGGAATTGAGTCAGCTTTCTTAGTTTGTCTCTTCCTCAGGTCTGAGGTTTCTTTCGATCATGCAGTAGAATCCGTCATTTCAAACATCCACTTTGTGCTGAGATGTTAGAATTTGGCGAAATATCCGAGATGTCGGGTAAGGAGAAAATACTTTCAT
>JALTMC010000435.1:1136-16414 GCA_027005175.1 Myxococcales bacterium | reverse complement strand
GTTTCTCGGAACATTCAGTGCGGCAGGGGGTGTCTCGAAAAGCTCGTCCGGCATGTCTCACCACACTGTCTTAGGACATGGAGCTGTTTCTGGAAAAACCGGCGGTTCTGGATTTCATACAGTACAAACTGGATTCATTTATACCTTTACATACTAAATTACAGACGAAACTCAACCCAACCCAACCTTCCCCACCGAAAAGTCAGTTTGACCTGCCTTATGCGGAAGGTCAGTTCAATCTTCCTTAGCGGAAAGTCAGTTTGCCCTTCCTTATGCGGAAAGTCAGTTTCGTCTGTTCTAAAGTGAGATTTACCAAGTTCCGGTATTTGCCATGGATGCCCAGGGCTCCTGACGTGGCAGGGGTTCACCTTCTTGGAGAAGTTCGATGGAGATCCCATCGGGAGAGCGAACAAAAGCCATGTATCCATCGCGAGGTGGCCGGTTGATGGTGACACCTGCATCGTGGAGAGATTGGCACAACTCATAAATATTTTCGACACGAAAGGCGAGGTGCCCAAAGTTCCGTCCACCTGTATAGTTCTCAGGATCCCAGTTGTAGGTGAGTTCTAGCATCGGAGCTTGGGTCGAGTTGGCTCGCTCTAGATCGTTGGACGCTGCAAGAAAGATGAGAGTAAACCTCCCGCGCTCACTTTCTTTTCGACGGATCTCTTTCATGCCAAGCTTGTTGCAATAGAAGTCGAGCGATGCATCAATGTCGGTAACTCGGACCATGGTGTGTAGGTATTGCATGGATGGTTTTTCCTCTTCTACTTATCAACGTTATAGGTTAGGACTTGTGAGTCTACTTTTGTTTGCATTGTGGGGCTTGAAAGAGCCCCGTCAAGACCCTTTCAACTCTTGATACCAGGAGAATGACCCCCTCTGCCACCCGAACGCTTCGGTGGTTTCGCAGGACAACAGGGATCTTCTCTGCCACCCGAACGCTTCGGTGGTTTCGCAGGACAACAGGGATCTTCTCTGCCACCCGAGCTCTTCGGTGGTTTCGTAGGACAACAGGGATCTTCTCTACCACCAGAGTTGTTTGGCAGTTTGCAGCAAAGCCTGGTGCTTTTGAGACATCTTGCGATAACTACTCCGGCGAACTTGGAGCGGAGCTTGTTTGTGAAAATTGCGGTAGTCTCGAAACCATGGCCGAGAATATACCAGAAAGAGGAGAGGACGTGGTTGTTGTGAGAGATTGGCTGTGCCACCGTGATGCAATCGATAGTCCATCATTATACATGAGCCTACCAAAGCATCGGGAGCTTCTCCTGGCATCTTCTCTGCGATAGCCTCTGAAACACAATGACTTCCTGGACGCAACAAGGTTGAACCATTTGTGGAGTTGAAGTCTACCAAAGGTACAAGGAGTGTGACTGCGTAGCAAGGTAGTTGAGTGTCGATGGGAGTGTCGTCAAAGAGAGGTGGTAAGTCGCGGTGATGGTGTTGCCCAACTGCACCAGGCAGGGAGACCACAACACCAAAGCTGTTGAGGATAAATTCTGCTCCCAAGAGGGAACGTGTGATCGCGAGTATGTGGGGGTTGGCGTAGAGTTGGGGATCGTCGAAGGGAGGCTTGATGGTTACAGATACCATCCATCTCTTTTTCCCAACCAACAGGGCGTCATCGTGATAGGCTGGATCGACAAGGTAGCGATGGTACTGCCGGGAAAATGCATGACAACAGTCTTGAATCAGGGAGGGAACAAAGATATCCTCCAGAACAAGACACCCTTGGGTTTTCATGGTTTGGAGGATATGTGATGCCATCTCTGGTACAGGCTCATCCCATGTGGTTAGAATGTTGCCGACCCTTCGAATCCGTGAAATCATGGTTCGAATCGTTCCTTATCTCAATGGCCCCCTCCGGTATGAGATTTGGAGGCTTTCTTTTTTTTGGGTGGTTTTCCTTGTTGTGAATGGGACGTCGAGGCTCCGCTGTTTTTGCGACCTCCACCTTGTCCTTCGGAGCGAGAGCGTGATCGGGGTGAACGATTCGACCTACCGCCTCCGCCTCGGCGACGATTTCTTGGATTGTTGTCACGTCGTTTCCCAAATCGATGATGTCTGTGTCGAGGGGCTTCGAGATCCCCCTCTTCAGCAGCGACACCATAGGTATGGTGGGCTTGCTTATTTAAGAGAGATTGGTGCAAGAAACCTCGCAGCAGCTCCTTTGCTGTTTCGGGTGGGATCTCTTCCAAAAGTTGGTTGGCGACACGACGTATCCGACGTTCGACAGTCACACGACTTTGCTCTTCGAGAGCACTTAATTCTCGGACCGCAGCTGAGGTCAGGATCTCGTTGTGACTTGGAACAGCGAGTCGCTCCGGACGAAGTCCAAGCTCCCTCATATGGTCCCAATACCGTCGGTAGTTTCGGGGTGTGATGAGTGTCCACGCGCGGCCTTTTTCTCCGGCTCTACCCGTTCGACCTGTGCGGTGAGTGTAACTCTCCACATCAAAGGGGACATCAAAGTTGATGACCAGGGGAAGTGATTGGATATCCAATCCACGAGCAGCCACATTGGTGGCTACCAGATACTGTAGCTTTTTTTTGCGAAAACGTTCCATTGTTGCCATTCGAGCGGCTTGTGGTAAATCGCCATTGAGTGGGCCGGAGTTGAAACCACGGCTGCTCAAAGCCTCTGCCACCTCTCGGCATTCTTGCCGGGTTGCACAAAAGATAAGAGCTTGCTCTGGGTTGTGAAACAACAATGTGTTGAGGAGGGCAGGCAGCTCTTGATGAGGCTTCACTGGGATATAGCCATGTTGGATGCTTTCTGGTGAACTCATCTCAGGGGCAACTTTTATCGTGACTGGATGGGTCAGGAAGTCGCGAGCCATCTTCTCCATTCTCTTGTTCATTGTGGCCGAGAAAAAGAGCGTCTGAACCCCCTCTGGCAGTGCCTCTCTCACCACTTTGAGCTCTTCTGCAAAGCCGATGTCGAGCATCTGATCCACTTCATCCAAAACAAAGATATCAATCGCCTCAAGTGGTAGTACGCCCTGCTTGATCAGGTCGACGATTCGGCCCGGTGTGCCGACTACCACATCCACTCCCCGTCGTAACATCCTTCGCTGATCATAATAAGAGCCGCCACCAATGACTGTCATACACCGGATGCCAAGGGTAGAGAGGGTTTGTCCAAACACACCTCTGACTTGTGTGGCCAACTCTCGGGTTGGAGTCAGGATCAGGGTTCGTGGTAAGCCCTCTTTGGAAGGTCCTGCCAAACGCAAACCAACAGGCAATCCAAAAGCCAATGTCTTTCCTGAGCCTGTCTGGGACTGTGCAAGGATATCTTTTCCTTCCAAAGCCGGACCTATCGCATCTTTTTGAATCTGTGTGGGCTTGGTTATATTTTGGGACGCAAGCTGCTTTTGTAGCTTCTCTGGCAGAAAAGAAAAATTATCTTCCTTTTCTTCCTCTGCTTTTTTTTCTGCTTTTTTTTCGTTTTCTGTAGAGTCAGTGCTGGCTTTGTTCTTTGTCTCTGCTTGGTTTGGAGATTCTACGTTGCTCTCCGTATTTTTGCTATGTTTGGCAGAGCCAGGACTCTCCGTATTTTCTGTCGTTTCATGGGTGCTCATTTTTATGACTCCTCGATAGTACTTGCCAGTACTGCGGCTCGTACAGTTGAATATCCAGATCTGAGCCCACGAATTTTGGGGTCTATGATATATGGATTGACTATGAGAAAAGAGTAGTTGGTGTGTAACAGAATGTTATATCCGTCACAACGGAACGAAGAAGAAAAAGTTCGATAGGCTTCTTTTCAAAGCGGGGGTACCATAGCTGAATTTCTGTGTAGGGTCAACAGGAATTCTTGCGAGTATGCGCAGAAACACGTAGAATCGGGGTCTGCTTTTCGCGATACGATCTCAACCATCATACTACAGGAGGTCCGAGTGGCCATTGATCTCTATCCCATTGCTTTTTCTACACTTGTCGAACGGTTGAAGCGAGAGCTTGCTGGAGACTCTGTTTATGCCTTACCCCGTCGAACTTGGTGGGTTCCAGATCCTGATATCGATCTGACATTTCGACATTTCAATATGGAGATGGGCTCACCGGTTGGTGCAGCTTCGGGACCTCATACCCAGTTGGCCCAAAATCTCGTCCTCTCCTGGTTGGGAGGAGCCCGGTTTATGGAACTCAAGACGGTTCAGATCCTCGACGACCTAGAGATCCCACGACCCTGTATTCATGTGCCTCATATTGGATACAATGTAGAGTGGTCACAAGAGCTGCGTGTCCCTCAATCTGCGCGTGAGTATGTCAAAGGCTGGTATCTTTTGCACCTTCTTGCCTCCGACCGAGGACCCGGTCTATGGCCCAAGATGGACGCTATCTTTGATATCAGTGTTGGCTATGACCTGAAGGGCATTCAGAGTGAAAAGGTGGCTGGGTACTTACGTGCCATGCAAGATGCCGCCGAGTTGATCGAAGAACTTCGGGCTGAACTTCCACCGTCTCTCCAACAATGGGCAGATATCCCAGTGCCTTCACAGGTGAGTAACAGTGTCACGATCTCGACCTTTCACGGTTGCCCCGCCGACGAGATTGAGTCCATCGCAACGCACTTAATGCGAGAGTATAAGTTTCAAACTGTGATCAAGCTCAACCCGACCTTGCTCGGTTATGAGCGAGTCTCTGACATCGTTTGCAACCAGCTTGGCTACCAACAAATCCATCTGGAACAAGAACCTTTTGAGAAAGATCTGAAGTGGGAGCAACTTCACGAGATGTTACCTCGGTTGCGTCAGGTTGCTGTGGAAGAGGGTGTTGGTTTTGGTGTTAAATTCTCAAATACCTTGGTGATGCACAGTGAGGAGCCACCCTTTGCACCCGGTGGAGAGATGTACCTCTCTGGCCCCCCCCTTCATGTTCTGGCGTTGACTCTTGCGAACGAGTTTGCTCAAACCACCAACTACGAGGTTCCCATCACATTTAGTGCCGGTGTCGATGCACAAAACTTTCCAGGGTTGGTCGCTGCCGGTATTGGTCCTGTGACAACCTGTTCTGACCTTCTGAAGGCTCGTGGCTATGGTCGATTGTCCAAGTATCTTCGAAATCTAGAGAAAGATATGAAGTCTCAGAATGCCTCGACATTGGATGCCTATATCACGGCCAAAGGAGGACAAAACGACCCACGGAAGTCTGCTTTGTTGTTCCTGGCAACGCTGGCAGAAGAGGCTGTCATCAACCCACTCAACCACAGCAAGAAAAATAGCAAAGCACCCAAGAAGGTTGGCTCTGACCTTGTGTTGTTTGATTGCCTGACTTGTGACAAGTGTATCCCTGTATGTCCGAATGCTGCGAACTTTGCATTTCCTGTGGAGAAAGGTACCTACAACCCTGGGCATGTCACCTGGACAGATGATGTTTGGGAGGTCACAGAAGGTCAGCCCCTTCTCGTGGATCGCAAACATCAAATCGGCAATACTGTAGATGCCTGCAACTTATGTGGTCACTGCGATACGTGGTGTCCCGAAGATGGTGGTCCCTATCTCGTCAAACCCAATCTGTTCTTACAGGCACAAGGTTTTGCCGACCACCCCGAACGTGACGGATTCTTGGTCGGCTCTGATATGCTCTCTCTAACGTGGCGTCGGGATGGTCAGATCTTTCAGTATATCAAAGAGGCGAAGCGGGCGCGTCTGGAACTCCCTACAGGTGGCACAGTCTGGCTTGAAAATGACCAACCCGTCGCGACAGCAGGTGCTGGTGATATCGACCTTCGTCTTGCCGTGTCCATGCGACTGATCCTTCAAGGGCTCTCCGACCCCTCTGCCGAAACATGGCTACCTTCCCCCGAACTTTATGCTCAGATGGGATAATGACCAGAATAACCTAACGGATTCTCCAACACCATGCTACCTTCCCCCGAACTTTATGCTCAGATGGGATAAGTCATTGGCTTCCCCCACTCAAGAACATGCCTGCTGCTGCTGTCGTTAAGTAGTTCTAATACGTTAGGGCAGAAAAATGGGTGCTGTAATCTTGCTATCCTGGCCTAAACGTATTAACTCTTTAACCGGAGTGTGTTTCGCCCGCACTTTGACTTCGATGTTGCTCTAGCAGATCTTCGTCAACAATGTTGCCATCCTCCTTAACACAAGGATGGTTGCCATCCCACATGTTTTTTTGCTTGCTCAGCCCGGTACTTTCCGTCTTTGGATGACTACGAGTTTGCCTGAACCATGACCACTGTTTACCATTGGCGTACTGCCTTCATTCTCCTTGTAGGACTCATCTTGAGTGGCTGTGTTTATCCGCCCACAAAATATGATGGTGCTGTCGCGGGATACAAACACAACAAGCGTCACAAACCGTTACACTCTCCTGTGCGTCAGCGAGCGAAAGAATCGCAGTCGAAACGTACGCTTCTAGCGAGAGGTGCTTCTGTTCCTCTGTGGCCTCACTTGATACAGCCTCCTTATGTTGAAAAAAAACTCGGTATGTTCTCCCGGTTTGGACAGAATGTTTTGCGAATTGGTTCTTATTATGTGGAGCGAGCCCACTTCTTGCGCCGCCAATGTAACCAACGTGGTGCTGACCGGAATGCTTGCAAGATCTACTGGAAATCGCAAAAAATCTTTTCCATTAACTATCATACTCGCCGCAAAAACTACCGTGGCTATGTAACATTTCATCGACAGCGCAAACGACTGATCCCCCGCTCTCTGATGCGATGGTATCGCAGACTGAGTCGTGAAAAGTACCGAAAGCCAAAAGGTCGTTGCTATCTTGAATACGGACTTATCAGCAACTGCATGAGCTTTTCGATGTGCTCGCAAAAGGAAGCACTGCAGCGTTTTCAAGGTCGCTGGGGAAAGGGTTTTGATGCCCCTGCTTGGGGCAACATAAACTACTGGAGTTCCCGAGCGTATTATCGACACTATTACGACTATCGCAAACAAGGACAAAGACGACCAGGTATTCGTACATTTCAACGAAAGTATTCACGTTGGAGCCGAGCGAAACGACAGCGGAAAGCTCGTATCCTTTTGCATGATGTTATGGATGGCTATGTTCGTGAAGTTCGGAGAAGAACAAGAAGTCGCTGGAGTCGGCGAGTGTATGGGAAAGCTTTTTGTACCAATATTGTCGCAGGTATGGGGGATTTTCGCAGAGCTATTCCTGGAGATATGTTCGGTTATGCTTATTTGCGCAAGCGAGGGCGTCGCCGTCGAACTCGTATTCATTTCCAACATTGGGGTCTGATTGTTGACCCCGTCTCTGGAAAGGTTTTACACAACCAAACCCCTGGCGGAATGTGGGGAAGACAGTTTCGTCGATGGGGCATCCAATACGGTTATTACAGAGGTCGCGACTTTCGCAGCCGCTGGAGATGGAGTCGCCGCCGCCGTCGCTATAGCAAGCGGCTCTTTTTTGTAAACCGTGTCAATGTTCACTTTTATCAGTTCGCTCGCTCACGTGGTGCAAACATCTACAACGCCCGTGGAAATCGGTCCATTTGTCGCGACTGGATCAACAAATATGCAGATGTTTACTTGACAGGCTTGGCCGACCCTCTTCCAAAGCGTCAGTCGAACAATCCTTACCTAAGCCTCCTACCGCCGACTCATCCCTGGACGCAAAGCACTCAGCCTTTTGTGATTAAGTAAGCTCGTCCTATATGTGGCATCGTTCCAATGTTATTTGCACATGGGAATCAATTCCCACGTTGAGGATCAACATGATATTGACATGGGAAAAGTCCGAGGCGGACTCTTTTACTAGCATCATTCATACTGTCACTCATCAACTGTGGTATCTTATTCTAACTCACTAGTTCTGGTGGAGTCCCCCTTGGGGACTTTTTTGGATACCTGGAGCCTGAGAATTCATTCTCTGGTGGGCCTCCATTCGAGAGGTGTGTTCTCCTGGTTTTCGGGTTGGTTGAGGGCTGGGCGGGAGTCGCCGCGTTCGACGGGGCCAAGGCGCTGGTAGGGTTTGCCAAAGAGTCGATCGAGTAGACTGCGAGTGCGCCAATTGAAGTAACACCAGGTAAAGCCAAGGGCCTGGCTTGGATCAAAGTAGGGGTTTTTGAGTTTACCCACTTTGACCAGCAAAAGGACCTGCTCTGCGACGCTGACGGGGCACCCGGTAAGTCGGACGATGTCCTTTTTGCGAGAGTTCCACATCTTCCATTCCATGGCGGTCATCTTTTTATAAATATCTGTACCAGGGGCGTTGCGAGGATCCAGACTGGAGCGGTCTTTGTAGACGCTTGGAATGTCTACAGGCTGACCTGCTATATCCCCTTTGAACTGTGTGCAATCGCCGATGAATACGACTTTCTCGCCTGCCTTTGCGTCGATCTCTCCATCGTACGCTCCAAACACGATGTGTGTGGATGGCATTTTTTCATCGGTTTGAGAGTCAAACAATCTGAGGATCTCGATGGCTTCTTCCATGGCACCGGGGCAGCCTCCCCAGCAGTAGTCATCTTTCTTACCACCTGGATAGGGCCCGGCATAGGCTTGGATATTGCTGCCCTCAAAGTACTCTTCCACTCGAATCAGGCCCACTCGAAAAGCAGACGCTCGCTTTTTGGCTTCTGCCAGATCAACGTCACCTATGATGTTGATCTCAGACAGGTCAACCGGTCCAAACCCTCGTTCGTAACACAGTCGGATGTGTTCTACCGACAGAGGATCTACGCCAATAATGTGACAGCATACGGCATCAAAGGCGACCTGGTTGTTACCCATGAGGGTGAGTTTCAGGTCAAATGGAATGGGTGTGAGCATTCTGCCTTCGCCTGCAATAATTCCGTCAATGGCGATGAATTGAGGCTGGATAATATATTGCAGGTCAGCTACTTTTTCATTGAGTTTATGGTCGTGGTCAATCAGGCGATGACGGTCGTCTTGAATACCGATATAGCTTTTGAGACTAAACGTTACTGTGGTCCAAGGGTGTGCCTTGAATTTGGGACAGTTGACAAAGAAGTCAGCCTTGGCGATGGGCTCGGGTGTGAACGTATAATCACGAAGTCGGTCTTTGTGATAAAAGGGGACTTCGACCTGTGTTTCTTCTTCAAAGTGATATAGCTTTACACCATCCACACGTTTGGCCATCTCGTAATACCCGGCCTCTTTGTAGGCAAAGCGAGTCGGTATTGTTATCCCACAACGCTCTCCTACCGCGATCTCCTGAATGTCTGGATGGGCTCGATCCTTAAGGGCTCGGAGGACTCCCTCTGTAAATTCAGGACGTGTATAAGCATGAGGGAAATGCTGCCCAGATGCCACAACGTTGGGCTTGAGCAGCGTTCTTCCGTAGGGGCGCAAGTCCATTGTGTCGAGGCCTTCACTGATGATCCCCTGGATGCGCTCTACATTGTAATCAGGACAATGGCGAATCATCACTGTAGGTTTCTCCATAACCGTCTTCTCCAATTGTGTTGTATCTGTTTTGTTGGAACAGTTACTAGGGTCCGTTCAAACCGATCGGATGAGAGAGGTGCTGAAATGCAACAGATCGAATTCAGGGCGAACTCATGGGGGCGCCCCTACATGTCGAGAATCGTGTCGGTTCTGGGTAGGGGCAGGCCCGCGTGTCTGCCCAAAAGAGTTGCATGATTTCTCTCTGGCTGGTCGCACCATCGGAACGAACCCACTATCCTGAAGGACCTCTACCTGCGAGTCTTGTCTTCTATTGTTGTACTCTACCTCAACGTTGAGCGCAACTATCGGTTTCTATTGCAATGTGATGTTCACTTCACTCCATTCACATCGTTATGATATACGTGTAGCCGCTTTGATAGGATCAAAAATGTGAGGTGGAAAAGAAAATGAAAGTCGAATATACTCGATGGATAGGATTTATCGTTATAAATACATTGAGTATTGGTCTGATGGTTCACGGGTATTGCTTGTCTCTACCCTTCCTTCAAAAGGAACAATCAGCAATTGTCTTGATACCTGTTCTTTGTATTGCAGTCGTCGTATCCGCTGGACTGTTCCCGCTTGTTAAACGTTTCGATAGTCATACTCAACGGTTCGCTTCATTGTATGTAGGCTTCTTGGTTGGACTCTTGCTTTTGGGTCTATACATGGGATGCTGGAGTTGGTTCAATCTGAGTACAAGACCGGATTATCATACGGGAATATATCAAGCTTGGCGGACCCATTTCTCATGGATACCACTCACCCTTTTCGCTGGGCATTGGTTTGGACTACCTATCTTCTTTGCGGTAGGTTTGAGCAACAAGTTGTTTCGCCCTCTATTCTTCCCAAGAGGTGAGGTTGACCCTGATGTGTAAGGCTTTGGCGACTCAACGTGCTACAAACTTAGAATCTGCATGTACTTGTCTAGTTTCGCAAGTATATAATTGGCAAGATGTGAATCGGAGTGGTTATTCGTGTAGTGCATCTCAATACAAATTATTTTATCTGGAAAAGTACGTATCAATATGTCTGAACGAATGCCTGCAAGAAATGGGTGAGCTTGTTCTGCTGCAACCAAATCAGAATCACTATCGCTTAAGTCCAATGCTTTAATTATACATTTGGCTAGGCTTTGATTAACAAATTGGTCACTTCCTTCAGGGCTTGAAATGTATCGAGTGAGAATTTCAAACGGTTGAATGGATTTTTCGATAGCTTTGTGAGCAGGGCCACTACGCATATTTCCAGGAGGAAGGGGTTCCCTTTTCAAGAGCTTAACAAGAGCTGAATTCGATAGAAACCTTGTAGCATTCGCAGGGGTGCTCCACGCTGCTGGAAGAACGGAGTGGTTCTCTATTTCTTCAATCACATTTTGTAAAGAATCGTAACTTTTCCCAAATGCTAGGACGGAGGAAATCAAAGCATGTGTAGGAATATACAGAACTTTGGTCTTAAATGCACCACGAATAGCTAGCTGTAATCGTCTTGACTCAGGCCACTTTTCCTTATTACTCTTGTTGTTAACAACATACTCGTACAGCTTTCCAAAATATGCATCCCAAATATCATCAACGTAAAGCGATTGTTTGCGCGAGAACGAATTTACGGAGTTCTCTGCTTCACTATGGCAAACTACAAACCAAATCTGTGTTTCTCGCGGTATTCTTTTCAACAGATCTTCTAAATAACGATTGTTGTCCTCCCATTGTCTTTTGACTTCTCGCAAGTAGCTTCTTGGAGTTAACCTACCGGGATTCTGCTGTTTCACCTTTCCTCTCAGAGTGTCTAGTTCAGCTTCAGAAAGTAAAAAATCCTCAAGAGTGCTACCCGGATGTAAGGTCGTTATGGTATTTTTTGCAAGCTGCGGATAGCTTTCATCGGGTGGACCTTGGAATTCGATAATGGGATTATCTGCAAAAACAGTCCCTGATACAGCAGAAGCATTTTTAAGCATTGCTTCTGCACTTAAGTCTTCAGTGATTGGCCAAATAATCAGAATTGGATTATGTCGAAGGAAACCATTCAACCTCTGAAAGAAAGCCTTAACATATTTGGGATCTATGAAGCTAATATCTTCAAGATAGTCGATAACGATAGTTTTTACTTGTCCCTGCTGTTTGGTAGAGTGGGCACTCGGAGAGATCTGTTGGATCTCTGAAAATAAATTTTCTAATAAGCCTGTATGACTGCTCAGAACAGAGGCATTAATCTTATTGATATACTGAATAGGAACGTGCTTCCGCCATGTCAAAGATTCAATAAAAGTGGACTTTCCACTTCCAGGAACCCCCTTTAACATAACAACTTTTCCACTATCCCCACCAGAGTTCAATATATTCTCTACTACAATTATAATTTGTTGTTCTGCATCAAGTACTGGAACAACAAACTCCGACATCTTACTTGTTTCAATGTTAGAATCTTCAAGCGAAGCAAGGAGAGCCTCAAGTGACTCTGGAAGATTTAGAGGTTGTTTCAATGGTGTTACTCCGTCAATTCAACACATTTTCGGTACTATATCACAAAAGAGTAGCTGAGTGGGTTGAAAACTTGCTCCTATGAATCTGTGCAGCCATCGAACGACGAACTTCAGTCGCCATCCCTAAGGGGGGTTTCTCTTGGTCGTGATGTTGGGGAGCTGGATGGACCGTCTCAACGACTTGTTCTACCGCCGATACGGACCTGCGAGTTATTCATTGACCAGTGTATGTTTATGTCCCCAAAACATACACTGGTCAATGAATCGCCAGGACGGGTAAGGCTGCAAGCGGAATCAAGCCGGTTTTGGCGGGGGGAGATGTCAATTGGAGCGAAATTATTAAGGGTGATTGCGTGAAGATGAAAGAAATGGTAACTCCTTATCCGTTTCCTCTTGTGTTCGATTGTTTGTTCATGCGATGAAAAGGAGTTCTGATGAACGTAATCAGTCCAAGTCGTGGTAGTTTGCGACTCGTTTGGTCCTGGTCTCTGGCTCTTCTGTTGGGGTGTTCTCTTTCTGTCTCAGATGCAAAAGAACCTGCCAAAGCAGCCAAAGCAAAGGTGCCCGCCAAAGCAGCCAAAGCAAAGCCCGCCAAAGCAGCCAAAGCAAAGCCTGCTTCTAAGGTGGGAGCGAAGTCAGTCTTGAAAATCAAAGTACCTGCTGCGATTCCAGCAAAGACTGGAAACACCGTGGATCTCTATCATGGTGTGAAGGTCGCTGACCCTTACCGTTGGCTTGAGAATGGTAAATCGAAGGAAGTGCAGGCTTGGGGAAATAAGAATCAAAAGCGAACCCGTGCTGTGTTGGACCAGATCCCTGCAAGGCTAAAGATCATTCAGGAACTCAAGAAACTTTACAACAACAAGTCGAGTTCCAGTCCTCGTTCCTACGGTCATCGTTACTTCTTTTTTCGCCGTGAAGGCTTGAAGAATCAACCGATCTTGTATGTTCGAGAGGGTGGATACAATGCACCAGCTCGTGTGCTTCTTGATCCGAATATGTTGAGTAAAGATGGTACGGTTGCAATCCAGCAGATCTCTCCCTCTCCCAGTGGTCGATTCCTGGCGTATGCTCTGTCATCCAAAGGGAGCGACTGGTCCAATGTTCATGTGATGAATGTCTCGACAGGAACACATCTTGCGGACTATATCCCTCAGACTCGTTGGCCTTCTATGGTTTGGGACCAACATGGTATTGGTTTCTTCTACACAAAGTATCCCCCTGTCGGTACTGTGCCTAAAAAGGATAAGAATTACTATCGGCGGATCTTCTATCATTTGTTGGGGACTCCTGCTTCGCAAGATCGTCTTATCTTTGGTGAAGGTCGTCGCAAAGAAACCTGGATGTCGCCAGGTGCTTCATCGGATCGTAGCGTTGTCTTTGTGTCTGCCAGTGTCGACTGGTCACGCAATGATCTGTATTATCGAAAAGCTGGATCTCGTGGTCCTTTTTTGCCCCTGGCTGTCGGTCTGAAAGGGCAGTTCAACGCTGATGTTGACGCTGACAACCTGGTGGTATGGACAACTTACAAAGCCCCCAAAGGACGCATGATAACCATCCCAATCAACAAACCAGGTCAGAAACATTGGAAGACGTTGATCCCCGAAGGTCGCGGCGTGATCTTGAGTTTTAATCTGGTGAAGGATGGAATTCTGGTTCATTATCTTGAGGATGTAACCTCACGTCTTGCTCTGTTCTCGCGCAGTGGAACGTTTGTGCGCGATATCCCACTCCCCGCCAAGGGAACCGTGAGTGATTTGCGTGCCCGGCATGATACGAGTGAGATCTTCTTTCGCTTCACCTCCTGGATCTATCCTTCTGTGGGTTATCGTTTTGATCTCAAAACATGGAAACGCACACAGCTTGAGCAGATCAAAATCCCTGTTGATTTGAGTCGCTATGAGACAAAACAGATCTTCTATCGCTCGAAAGATGGAACTCGTGTCTCGATGTTTTTGGTGTATCGAAAAGGGACGAAGCTCAATGGCAACAATCCTGTCGAGTTGTATGGTTATGGCGGCTTTGAGATATCACTGCGACCGCGCTTTTTCCCCTCTTTGATTCCCTGGCTTGATCGTGGTGGTGTGTTTGCTCTGGCCAATTTACGAGGTGGTGGTGAGTACGGTTCTGCCTGGCACAAAGCGGGTCGTCGCGGCAAAAAACAAAATGTCTATGACGACTTTATCGCTGCAGCGGAGTGGTTGATCAAGAACAAGTACACCAACCCTAGGCGTCTCGCGATCCGAGGTGGAAGTAACGGTGGATTGTTGGTGGCTGCTGTGATGACACAACGACCAGAGCTGTTTGGTGCTGTGATCTGTCAGGTCCCTCTGACCGACATGATTCGATTTCCCATCTCTACGGTAGCACGACTGTGGATTCCCGAGTATGGCAATCCCAAGAAAGCAAAAGAGTTCAAGTGGCTTTGGGCATACTCTCCTTATCACCGCTTGAAGAAAAATACCAAATACCCCCAAACCATGGTCATGACAGCCGACCACGATGACCGCGTGGATCCTTTCCATGCCCGCAAGTTTGCTGCTCGTTTGCAAGCCAGTGCCAAACCAGGGAATCATATCCTGCTACGTATCGAATCCAAAGCGGGACACGGTGCTGGCACTCCTCTGACAAAGCGTCTGGAAGGTGTGGCTGATCGATTTGCCTTCTTGATGTGGTCTTTTGGTATGGACCTTACAAAGTAAGGCTGACAAGTCAACCTCCCCTCGAACCAATGCTTGATGCTGGTTTTTCGTGGGGACGGAACCTCACTCAGAGGATAGAAAGCTAGACAGAGGTCGGTTCCTATATTGAGTTTTCTCTTTTGGGTGAACTGTCCTGAGTGCCCGGCGGAGTCATCCCTTTCTCTTCAGTGGGGGGCATCTCGATGGATTAACAGGTGAGTTCGCTATGTCCGTTTCTTTCAAAGGCTATAGAGAGTCTGTTTTTCTATTCCCTTTTCTTCTTCTCGTTGTTGGTTTTGGAGGTCTCGCGGCATGTGTGAGTCCAAAGCCAACCCCTTCCTCCGAACGTCCTGTTCATCGTGTCTCTGTTGCTTCGAGAAAGTCTCAATCCGCGATCCCAGGTGTCTCTGAGAAGCTGCTAGATAAGCATCTCCAACAACTGAATCCCACGTCATTGTCTGTGGCATCGTTGGCGTCTTCGGGTGGCTGGTTGTTGAAGGCATTGCAACGAACACAGCAACCCTGGCAGCAGGTACGCATTATCAAACACTTGGTGCAGGCTTTAGAGCACCATCCCTGGTTTGGGGCTTCGTCCCTCTGGAAGCCTCACTTGCATCGGTTGGTACAGTTGTGGGGGAAGCAGGGAGTTCGAGGTCGTCAGCGGGCTTTGTCCCATCTGATGTTTTCTCTTGCTCCTTTCCTTTCTGCTCATCTGCGGCA
>JALTMC010000435.1:0-1126 GCA_027005175.1 Myxococcales bacterium | reverse complement strand
CATCATTGGGTTCGTGTTGCAGAGAAACTACTTCAAGCTTCCGATGACAAGGTTCGGAATTGGGCCACCGTCTCTCTGGTATATGCTTGTTCCCCCGGACGTTGGATCGTATCGTCGCCACAACGTCTTTGTCCGCAACAAACTCGAACAAAGAGCACCAGCCAACGCGAGTACAAACGACAGCTTCGTCGGTGGCAGCTTCGTTTGGAGTCTTTCTCTCGCCGTGTGTCTACCGACGCTTTGTTTCTCCGATTGCAGAAGGTCTTGCATTGTTCGTATCAATCTGGTCTGCGTCCTTTTCTGAAACAGGCTCTCTTGGACCAGCGCCGCAAGATCCGTCGTATCGCAGCGTTGGCTTTGGCGCGTAAGTCTCATGGTTCAAAGGCTGTTGTTCTTGAGTTAAAGAAGCTTTTGCAATCTCCTCAACAGTGGAAAAGACGTCTGGCTGTGCAGGGACTGTTTCAATTGGGAGAGGCCGCAAATCCTGCGGCACCGGAGCTTCTCGCTGTGCTCAATACGGAAGAATCACGGATCCGAAAGAAAGTGGCTCAGGCTCTTGCTCAGATTGGAACAGGTGTGATTCCGGCTTTGGCTACCTATGCTACCAGCGCAAAGTGGTGGGTGCGCGAAGCTGTAGCAGACACTCTTGTCCAGATGGGGCCTGCTTCGCATTCCTTTCTTTTGCAAGAACTACAACAAAAAGACCCAGGCCGACGAGCTTTTGCAGCGTATGTTCTTACAACAATGGGTGAGGCTGCGAGGCCGCTTCGGGACGATATCATTCGCGAGCTACAAGCAAGCAAAGGGCGTACTTTGTGGGGGCTTCGTCGAGACTTACTGCTTGCGTTGGTGCGGATGGGACCTCGTGACCGAAGCTTGCGTCGCGTGTTGCGACGGTCTTTGTGGGATCGCTCACCCTCGGTTCGAGTGGTGGCAGTCAAAGGGTTGTTGAAGATGGGTCGCTCCGGTCGGCGGGCTTTGTTACCTTATCTTCGCCGACAATGGAGGCGAAGGCGATGGCAAGACCGTGAGTGGGCTGTTCGAATCCTCAGCAAAGTGGGTCGTCTTGGACTTCCTTTGTTCCGAATCGCTTTAACAGATCCCGTGATTCGAGTGAAGGCAGCGG
>JALTMC010000434.1 GCA_027005175.1 Myxococcales bacterium | reverse complement strand
CACCCTGTCCGCCAGGAACAGTACAGGCCTTTCCGGAGTCGGGGATATTGTCGACCTTGCCATCACAGTTGTTGTCTTTGCCGTCACATACTTCAGGACCGATAGGTTCTGTAGCACAGACAAGCTTGCCTTTCTGACATACTGTCTTGCCCGTGCCACACACGCCAGGACGTGCACCTACCTTGCATGTCTTCCCGGCACCGGGAAAGGTCTCATCGATCTTGCCATCACAATCGTTGTCGAGGGTGTCGCAGGCTTCGGCAGCAGGCTTCACTTCACCAAGACATCCACCCCAGTTGCATTGGGTGTCACAGATCTGAACACCTGCTTTGCACAATCCTTTTCCCAAGGTCGGAGCTGGGCCGGTGTAGCAATTTCGACGTTGACCGGGCTTGCATGTTCCTGGGCAACCAGGCAACCTACGATCGGGAGGAGGCTGAGTGCGATCGGGAGGAGGCTGAGTGCGATCGGGAGGAGGCTGAGTGCGATCGGGAGGAGGCTGAGTGCGATCGGGAGGAGGCTGGAGCTGATCAGGGTGTGGAGGGCGGATCTCCGGTGTCGTTGTGTCATCTGTTGTGCTTCCGGTGCTACCGTCATTCTTTGGAAAAGTAAACTCACTACCACCACCAATGGTGATTGCGTTGGAACATCCAGTGCTCAGTATACCCAAACATAGGATACTCAAACAACATACAAACCAACGATCTTGCGCGGTGCGGGCCTTGCTCGGGAACATCTTGTGATTCATCAGAAAAAAACCTCTTATGCTATGGGTGTGGAAACCCTCTCCCGATCGCGGGCCGGGCAGAATCCCTGTAAATTACGCCCGGATTGGGGGAGGGAGAGGGCAAGACCTCTATGGTGAATAATGACCACTTGTTGACTCACATCTGATACTGCTTATAAGACTTGTATCATTGATTTCTGTCTCATGGAAAAGAAAGGTACTTTGATGGCCAAAGGACGCGACAAACACGATGCTTATCTGGACGCTCTCAACGGGCTGGGGAAAGACCTGGCACGCAGAGCCAGGAGTAAGTGTGAACTCTCCGAAGAAAGCGGGCCATTGCAGATCTTTGATCTGGAAGGACCCAAAGTTGAACCCAGCCTGGACCATGTTGTGATGGTGTGTCCCCTTGTCTTTGACCATCTGGAAGGGCGTCAACTTAAAAGCGAGACCCTTCACTATCTTCAAACCGCTGTTTGGAGTGAGATCACGCCTGTTCGCAGAGCTGCTGTTCGTATCCTCGAACAAATCGATGAACCCTGGGCCGAGGAGGCCATCGAAAACGCCAAGATGATCGATGGAACACAGGAATAGTGAGAGTTTGGTGTTTGATGGGACACAGGAATAGTGAGAGTTTGGTGTTTGATGGAATGCAGGAATAGTGAGAGTTTGGTGTTTGATGGGACACAGGAATAGTGAGAGTTTATTCGAGTCCTGGATGCTTGAGGCCGAAGAAGGGTTTCTTTTGGCGGCAAGAACGGTTGTATTTTTTGCGTAGGCGTCGTTGTTGCCTGAGGTAGAGTCGGAGAGCTTTGCGCTGTTCTTGGAAGGAGCGGCAGGAGAGGCGGACCTTCTCGTCGGGATCGTCGTTCAGGTCATAGACCCAACAGCGTCGGCGTTTGACCAGGTACTGCATCTTGATATTGTCTTTGTCGATAAGGGATAGGGTGCTTTCATTGCCATACATAAAGATTTGTTTGCGATAAAATCTATCTTGGAACAGGGACTCGCCTTGGAGCAAGAGTGGGTTGTATGGGATCTTGAGGACGTCGAGTAAGGTGGGCAAGATGTCCACATGGCTTGTTCGACGTTTTATCACGCGAGGTTTGAATAGTCTCGGTTGGTAGATAATAAGGGGAGCGTGGTAGTTTTCATTGTAACTTTTGCGAGAGTGACCCCAGTTGCGACGATGCTGACCAAAGGCCTGTCCGTGGTCGCCAACAAAGACGATGATGGTTCGCTTGAGCCGACCGGATCTTTTCAGAGACTGAAAGAGACGTTTGATCTGTAGATCCAAAACATAGAGATTGTTGTAGTACCGGTTGATGTCTCTTTTGATGTTGCGGATGATACGGTATTTCGGACCGTAATCATCGTAGGGCCCGTGAGGGAGAAAGCTCAAATAGGATGCCAGAAATGGCTCTCTCTGCCCCTGTATTCTGCGAATCAAAGAGGTGTGTACATCGATCTCATTGGGGAATGAACCATAGCGTTTGTAACGACGGAATTTTCTTGCACCAATGAGGTGCTTCGGTCCGTTGTTGCGAAAGAAATATTTCGGAAAATACCAGCTAAGTGAGCCCGGTGTCATAAAGAAGCTGTCGTGATGTGTTTTGCTCAGAAAGTCGTATAAGCTCGGGGCACAGATCGTTCGCTTCATCTCGACCATGGTGAGGCGTGGAGATGGGTATAACCCCGTCAACATCGAGAAAATCGCACGAGGACTGCTGTTGGCTGCCGAGTAGTGATTGGTAAAAAACCAGCCTCTCTTGGCGATGGATTGTAGAAACTTCATGGGCATTCGATGGCTTCGTGAGCGGTCAAAGATATACCGTGTCCCCACACTCTCCAACATATAAAATATCAGGTTCCACTGCGGATTCGTCTTATGTTTTGCCCTGGTCTTGTCTTTCGTCTTGGTCTTATACTCGGCCTTGGTTGTACGTTGGGTCTCAGACTTGGTGTTGGTGTTGGTGTTGGTGTTGGTGTTGGTGTTGGTGTTGGTGTTGGTGTTGTCCTGTGGAGGTGTCGCTGTTGGAATGTTTTTGGTGATGAGTGCTGACTGAAGAAAGGCTGAATCGATCAGTTTCATGGTTTGCTCAGGAGAGCGACCTTCCCAAATCATACGTGCAGGAGGTTTGGGTCGTTTGGGTTGTTTGATGTCTCGATGTCTCGTGGGCTTTGTCGTTTTTCTTTTTCGGCGGGGTGGGAGCCTCTTTGGACCGAGGCTGTCGGAGGAGTGTAGGGCTTTGGTGGTTTTGAGATAGTCTGAGACAAGGAATTGAATGGGAGTCATGGTGACGGCACTGTCGAGCTTTGCTGCACGAGAAGAGAGAGGAAGCAGTGCGAGCAAGAGAAGCGTGAGAGAGCCGAGGAGGACAGAGCGATTGCGCCAGGGGCGCCATGAGAGGGGTAGTTTCCAAAGTAGCCAAAATAAGAGCAGTGGGAGGAGGAGGTAGATGGTGTCTGTGAAGGATAAAAAGGTGAGGATGTCGGCGGGAGCAAAGGCATCGATGCCTTCTGACCAGAGGTCATAGGTCAACCCACTTTGCATCGCAAACATCACACGCAAGTGGCTGCCGTAGAGGAAGGCTCCGGCGACAAAAAAGATGTGTAGGCTTATCCAACCAAGAAGAGAAAAGAAGCGTTGAAGTTGTTGTTGTTTGGGGAGCAGGAGAGAGCCGAGAGCCCAAAGTAACCAGCCTATTGCCGCAACTTGTATGGCCCAGGCCCACTCTGTCCACAGGGACTGAAGGAGGCTCACAAAAGCATCCTTTTGTGGATTGAAGGCACGGTAGGGTGGTGATGCATAGTAGAGGTTATAAAAGAGGCGTGCTCGGTATAACAGTCCATACAACAGCACGGCTGTACCCAAGGTCCAAACAAAATGAAGGCGGTGAGTCTCTGCGGTGTGGGATATCGATTTTGGGGTCAACATTCTTCCTGTTGTTGGCGAGAATATAGGGACTCGAATGTCCAACAATCCCGGACAACTCGACTTTTCTCTTTAAAAACTTTCATGGGTTTTTTGGAACTCTCAAGACAAGATCGGCCAGTAGGGGGCGATGGTCGGATGCGATGCGGGCGATCCTGTGACGTAGTACATGCACACGCCGTATCGACCAAGATGATGCCTGACGAAGCATCACATAGTCAATCTGTCGCTTTGGATATCTGGTGGGGATGGTTCGAAGGGGTCTCTTTTGGGTTGTGTTGCGCCATAGCTTTTGAAGCTCTTGAATGGGGGCACTTCGAGGTGTTGCATTCAGATCTCCCATTAAAACAACTGGCATCGATAAGGTCTGAACCCATTTGTTGATCTTTTGGGCAGAGACAAGTCGGATCTTTTTTGAGCCGTAATCCAGGTGGGTGGCCCAGATCGAAAGGGAAGGGTGTGGGCCTTTGTTGGCCTTTTTTCTGGGGCGATACAACTGTTGCTTTGTCAAGCGGACAGTGACCTGAAGGACATTGCGCTCTTCTGCACCTTCTGAGCCTGTGATTTGTGGATTGGTATGCCGAACAATCGGGAGACGAGAGAGTACCGCGTTGCCGAACTTGCCTCCTTGAAAGGAGATGGTTTGTCCAAAGACGGCTTTCATCCCAGACAGATGAGACAGTCGTTTAACTTGATCCAGCCCTCCCACACGTCGAGTTTCTACATCAACTTCTTGCAGGGCTACGACATCCACTCGGTATCGACGGATTAACCGAGCAATGCGACGGAGGTCGTGACACTCGTCAAGACCCCGACTGTGGCGGATATTGTATGTCATGACCCGCAATCGATACTTTCGCTGGTATCGTTGGCTTGCTCTGTTTGCAAACACTGCCAGGGGTAGCAGCATGAGCAAGGCCAGACAGAGGGCCTGTTTAAAATTGATCATCTCGAACCATATGACTCATGTCATCGTCAGGGATCGTGAATCGCGAGTCTGTGGGGTCAACGATCAAGAAGGAGTTTTGTCCAGGCTCCCATTCCAACGAGCCGTCAGGGTTCTTTTTCACCACTTTGTAGGAGAACTGTGTACCAAAGGGTAGATCAAGAGAGCCTCCCGACTCCCAGGTGGGGTAGCGACCGGGTGCTGTGTTGAGCTTGAGTCCTGGACCTTCGGTGGTCCAGTTGCCCAAGGCCGGGTGGTCGCCTGTCACATAGACCTCCTGGCCCATAAATGTGTGGGCCATCACCGAAAAATCTACGGTCACTTTGGGCCAAGCGGGGTTTTCGGAGAGCCGATTGATCAACGTCTCTGCATCGGGCTCATTCGGGTTTTGTGCTGAGTATTTCCGCAACAAGTGCATAAAGTTACCCAGGTATCGTCTGCCTGTCTGGTTGTCATCCAGTTTGTTGCTGTCCACAAACAGAAAGGACTCTTCGTTTTGGTCTTTCTTGGCGCGTCGCTTGGAACCCAGAGCTGCTTTGGTCCAGTTGCCTGTGTCGGTGATGACCTTCATCTCTGTGAGGCCAAATACGGCACTCTTGGCGTGCATTGCGTTGTGTGGACCCGAGTCGTTGATCGCTTCGTACACAGGAATACCTGCTTCTCGGAGCATGTCGTCGGTTCGGTCATCCCAGAACACCTGGTTGCCTTCGACATCCACTCCATCGGACTGTTTGCGGTCTGTGACTACAACCACTTCAACACCCCGGTCTTTGGCTGCTTTGAGCTTCTTTACGAGATTACCTCTTGCTCCGGGGGTGGTGAGGTTGCGAAGGGAAAACACGCTGAGGAAGATGGCTTCTTGTTCCTGGTCAATCCATTTAAAGATCTGGTTGGTTACCCGAGGTCCACCTTTGACTGGTGCTCCCGTAAACATCGGGTTGATGGCCTTGTTGTCATCAAATTTGTTGCTGATGGTTTTACCGTCGCGTACGGCCTCATACATCTCAACATATCGATCGACCACATCGGGGTCGGATATCAGATTGAGGTTTTCATCGTTTCGAACAGCACTCTCGCCCGGATTCATAGAGCCTGTAAGTAACTTCTTTATAGGCTTGCCTGTCTCTGGTTCGGGGTAGCTAATAATGCGACTCTTGAGGTGCATCAAGTTGTTGTTTTTGATGCCGATCAGGTCTGTTGTTAAATTCTCTTCGCCACGCAACTTTGTGTGGTCTCCTTCAAAAGAGAAGCCGTTGTCCTGCAAGTACTCATCTGCTTGGTTCCAATACTTCTTGGGATCGAGCTGATGGTCTTCAATCAGTATCTGTACATCAACCCCTGCTTTGGATGCTTCCACAAGTTTTTCTAAAACTTCCCTGCTGGAGATATTGTACACGGCGTAGCGGATCTGAAATGGATTTTTGCCGTCCACGTAGGTTTTGGAGTCTGTTTTGCGTGCGGCGATGACTTCATCCAGCAGCTGTAACTCAACCTTCCGCATATCGTCATTGGGCGCAAAGAATGTCTCCATGACTTTCTCTGAGGACACGATCTCTGATGGTGTTCCCAAAGCCTCTTCCATCTGGGGAGTCATCTCGCCCGGTGTCGGGCTGGCTTCTGCTGCTTCAACAGCAGACAAAGGAGTTGTTTGAGGTCCTGCTGTGGATGTCTCTGCTTGAGGGCCTGTCACAGGTGGTGTGGCGGGGCGTCGATTGTTGTTGATTCCCGAAGGCATCACAGAACTCCTGAGATAAGTAATACGTTGGAAACTGCCGGACAAATACCGAATTTTTCAGGCCCCCATTATGCGGAAAATACCTAAAAAGTCAAGTGGGTTGTGGGACCTTAATCCACCGCCCGATCTTTCTGGCTCCAGCCATACATAGGATAGAGAAAATTGATGTTCACCAAATAGGTGAGCACCAAAGACGGCAATCCTTAGGCCTTCAAGGGCCGTGCAATTTGGGCGGTGGATTAAGGGGGTTGATGTCTCTTCCTCTCATCCATTCGTGAACATTCGTGGATCTCATCATGGGTTCCGGTTTGTCCGAAAGGGCAAATCTTCAGAGTTCAAGATGGAAGTTCTCGAACGGTTTGTGTGAAGATCTCTTGGACCGTTTGTGATGAGATGCTGGTTTCACAGAATCCAGCGCTGAGGGTAATGCTTTCGTCAAAGCCACTGCACCCACTCACAAAAATTGGTGGGTACATGATCGAAGCCGTGAGATATGCTTTGTCGATAGGACAGTCGTCAAAGTTCACTTGGGATGGATCGATTCTTCCCATATTGGTGATCGTAGGGGGGATGATGGAGTAGAGATATTGAAAGAAAAAATGGGCGAGGTGCTGGTACCAAGAGGCGGGCAGCACATTGAGGATGAATGCCATGGAGTGGATGTCTCCTACACCGATCATATTGGACTTTAATCGATTCATATGATCGCGCATCTTGTTGACGGTTTGTACCAGAGTTTCTCCTTTTTCTCGTCGAAAGATAGGGTGTGAAAAAGTAGAGAAGTTGCAGATCCGATCGAGTTGTCGATTGGGCATATAGCGTCTTAAATCCACCGTGTTAAAGGTGCGAACAGGGACAGAGGATGGGATCTCAAAGACAGCATCGAGTGCTCTTAAATAGGCCGACATCACAAGGTCATTGAGGGTCGCATTGTGCTGTCGGGTAAAGTATTTCATCGCTTGAAATTGCTCAGGCTCGATGTGTTGGAACACATACATTTGTTGTGTTCTGGGTCCTTTCTGGGTGGGTACGTTCCAATAGCGCATGGGAAAGAGGCGGTGGTAGGTGTCGGGAATACCGCGCTTAACTGCACGAACCAACCCACGCCAGCCCAACTGTGAAATGAGTTGCCACATACTGCGGCTACCTGTTAATTGGGGAGTGACGGTCAGGTTGGGAGTCTGTGCCAGTTGGTTGTATAGGGAAGAGAGCAAATACACATACTGTTTGGTTCCCGCTGCATCTGCGATCACATGGCTGACTTTGACACAGATGGTATCATGCTCTTGTCGAAAGATCCGAACATGGACCAAGGGATCCTGTGTGGGATCAAAGTTTGTGGTAAGGAATGCTTGAAGCGATGCTTCCAGGTCCTCTGTTTCTTCCATCGTACACAAGGGAAGAGTTTCAAGATCTGTGCGGCGGTGCCAGAGAGAACGCCACCATCGGGGCTGGTAAGAGCAGCCAAGGATGGGCTCTGCGTCCATAGAGAGGCGAACGGCTCTGGCCAGCCGTTCTGGTACAACACGGCCTTGAAGGTGTATCGTGCAGTGGATCTGCATATCTCCATAGCCTCGCAGTGACCAGACTATTCGATCCCCTTCTGTGGAGGTCAACTGTGGAGGAATGGGTAGGATAGATGCTGGACTCTCTGCCCACGCTTGGGAGGATATGACTTGGGGGGATTGGGAGGATATGACTTGGGGGGACTCCATGGCAGATCATCCTTCGTCTAAGGTTTGTCAGGCAACATGATACATTGTTGATGGACACATCACCTTTGTCTAAGGTTTGCCTGGCAACATGATACGTTGTTGATGGACACATCACATTGGGTGCTTGTTCCCCAAGCTTTCTTTCTACCATAATCCTGCCTTTTACTACAAAGAATCGTGAGTTGAGTGGTTGATGACAAGGACCCCCAAAAGCAATTCTCTTGAGCTTGTATGGCCTGGAAAATACCATGCCGATGGAACAGTGAGAGAACCTCAATACCTTGCCGAATCGTTTCAAACTGTGGAGCACTATGTCGGTACTGTGACAGGTACAGAGAACTTATTGTACTGGGGTGATAACCTCGCGGTGATGGCCTCTTTGCAAGAAGAGTTACCAGGCGGAATCGATCTGATCTATCTCGATCCTCCCTTTGCCACAGGCGATACCTTTGCGATGACGATCGCGATGGGAGAGCAAGGAATTCGACCCAAAGGTGCTCCTACCTGGAAAGAGGCGCATGCTTACCAGGATAAGTGGGAGAGTGCTTCCTTTTGTCGGATGATGATGGAACGTTTGCAACTGATACACACTCTGTTAGCCCCCACAGGCTCTCTCTTTTTACACTGCGACCATCGAACCGATTGGGCCTTGCGTGCGATCTTGGAGGAGGTCTTTGGGCCAGGGCGTGTGAACAATCAAATTGTCTGGCATTATACAGGGGGAGGTCGTAGTAAACGTCGATTCTCTCGTAAGCATGACACCATCTTTTGGGCCACCAAAAGTGACAAATGGACATTTCATATTGACGAGATCCGAGTTCCTTACAAGCCAACCAGTGGCTATGCAAAGGGTGGTATCGTCTCTGCTTCTGGGAAACGGTATATGCCACATCCCGATGGAACTCCTGTCGATGATGTGTGGGATATCCCGATTGTTAACCCTATGTCCCATGAGAGGGTGGACTATCCCACCCAAAAACCTGAACAGTTGCTCGATCGAATCATCCGTGTGGCCTCCAATCCAGGTGACCTCGTGGCCGATTTCTTTTGTGGTTCAGGCACCACCCTGGCTGTTGCTGAAAAACTAGGGCGACGCTGGTTGGGATGTGACCAAGGTCATTGGGCCATTCACACCGCACGAAAACGGATTGCATCTCTCTCTCCTAGGTTGCCCTTTTCTTTGCTACAAACAGAACATGATGTTGCCTCTCGCAGACAACAGGAGTCAGTCGGTTTTCTGCGAGTTTCTTTGGTCGAGGAGGGTTCTACTGTGCAGGTTCAGCTTGATGGTATCCAATGGTCCAAAGACTTTGCGATTCCTGACAGCGTTGCAGATGTGATGACACACTGGTCTGATCTCCTGGATTCTTGGGCTGTTGATGCTCATTACGATGGACACCTCTTTCAACCACAGTGGTTCGCGCATCGCTCTCGTCGTCAACGACATCTACCTCTTCTCTCTGAGCCTCTGTCTACCAATGGATCAGGTGTTCTTTGTATTCAAACGGTAGACATCTTTGGACATCGTTTACAACAGATATTAAGCTAACTTCAATGTTGTGCGAGAAGAGACTCTTGCTACAAAAACAGAGCCTCCCACTACTTTGGTTTGGATGAAATTGTATGGCACTCTACTCCATGGAATCGAGATATTCTTGCCATTCGAGGGGGAGCATATATTTCTTCTTGCTGTTGCATTCCTGGCAACAGGCGACGAGATTGCTGCGTGTGCTTTGACCTCCTCGCACGATGGGAACGATATGGTCCATGGTGAGTTGCTTGGGAGGAACACGCTCTTTGCAATAATAACATTGCCCACGCCCCCGAAGATTCTTCCACCACTGTGAACGTCGGATCTCTCGTGCTTTGGCACGTTCACGCTTCCTATGCTCTTCATCAGCAGGGAGGAAAAAGTTTTCCATGTTGATGTCGCTCATGCAGGAGCCTTGTTCCTCAAAAAAATGGTACAGTATCTCTCAGGCTTGTGACGAATCAAAAAGAACACACTGGAAACATGTGTACTCGAAACCTTCTTTGATTGTCATTGGATTGTTGGCTTCTGTAACAAGCAATAACCCACTCTCGACTTTATAACACTCCAACCTCTTTTTTGGTAAGGGGTGGTTGAACAAGAGGTCTAATATGTCCTGGGAAATCTTATTACTCGTCTTTTCATGTCCACTGATATTAGCTGTCGGTTGGTTCTTTATGCAGATCCGCCTGGCAAGAATTGAGCGTGAGATGCTTAAAGCTGCTTCTGATGATTCTCGTGTTGGAGGGGGTTGATAACCGGTTAGCAAATTTCAAAGATCCCATCGATCTCTACGGAAGTATTGCGTGGGAGAGAGGGGGCACCGACGGCAAAGCGAGCGTGTCTTCCTATGTCGCCAAAGACAGAGACGAGAAAGTCGGAGGCTCCGTTGATGACTTCGGGGTGTTGGGTGAAATGGGGAGAACACTGTACAAATCCGCCGAGTTTGACGCAGGCGACGACACGGTCGAGGTCTCCGTTACAGGCTACTTTGAGTTGGGCTAACAGTTGGATGGCGCAGTGCCGGGCAGCTTCGTTGGCTTGTTCGAGTGTGACATCCTGGCCTACTGTGCCGGGGTACAGTAATTGGCCATCCTTTTTGGGAAGTTGGCCTGAGATATAGACAGTGTTGCCTATTTGGCGAAAAGGTAGATAGTTGGCGGCAGGGGCGGCCGGGGTGGGGAGTGTTACTTTCAGCTCAGCGAGGCGTTGTTCAATCGTACTCATATGACGTGTTCCTTCTTCGGTGACGTGTTTCTTCTTTGGTGACGTGTTTCTTCTTCGGTGACGTGTTTCTTCTTCGGTGACGTGTTTCTTCTTCGGTGACGTGTTTCTTCTTCGGTGATCTATTTCATCGGGGCGATGGGGGTTTCGGGTTCATCCTTTCGGAACCACTGTTGGAGTACGCCTTCTGTGGGTTTGCCGATAGGGTTGTAGTCGTATGCAGGAGTCGAGGTGGGCTGGGTATAAAATCGCCAAACAAAGAGTCCATAAAACCAGGGCTTTGTGGAGAAGGTTTGAAACATGGCGGTGAAGGAGTCTGCCTGATGTTGTGGTGAGAGAGGGCGGGTTAGATCGGACTGCCATTTCCATGGGTACTGTGCTGCATCGGCGAAGCTTGTATAGCCTATCTCTGTAAACAGTATAGGTTTGTTGTACTTTTCAGAGAGTGTCTGGAGTTGGGGGACGATGGGTCTCCATGCTTTCTTGATGGTGGAGACTCTGGCGTTTTGGGGGACAGAGAGTTCGAAGTATGCCCCCACTCCAATCAGGTCGAGGTCGTCCCAAAATGTGATAGCTTTGTATTCTTCATACCAGTTGGCTGAATAAGTAAGCTTTCCTTTGTAGACTTTGCGAACAGCTTTGATCATGGTACGCCAGCGGGCGGGGTTGTTTTTGACGAGTTTGAGGTACTCTAAGCCTATGGCGAAGATGTGTATGCCTTCTTCTTCACAGAGTTTGCCATAGTGAACCAACATTTTCTCGTAGTTCTTGAAAAACTGGTCCCGATGGTCGCTACTCAACATTTGAATGTCGGCCCGAAAGGGGAAGGGGGGTTGGAAAAAGGCGGGAGACTCAATTCTTGGCATCAGCATAAACTGAAAACCTCGGTTGCGTCCCCATCGAACAAATTTTCGAAAGGATGCGTCATTGGCATTGTATATAAGCTCAGGTCGGTGAATATCTTTCATCGTGACCTCGGGGCCGAGTGCGATCCATCGGGTTCCCAAATCCCACAAGCCTTGCATGGATTGGAGTGCTTTGCCCGAGAGGACATCACCCATATCGTTCTTCGCGACCCATCCTCCTCGCACCATATGGGAGGGGAGAGATTCATGGGTTTGGGGAGAGCCACATCCTGTGTTGAATGACCAAACAAGCAGCCACAGCAGACCATACCATGAAGTATGGAGAGCGAGCTTCCGACAGGTATATTGCTGTTGTCGCTGTGTCATCAGTTTTGAGCTTTTGTGTAGATTAAAAAACGACCCAAATACAAGAGGCTGGAGACGCGCCCCCACTATAACGGCAAGGTGCCTTTTTGTCTACGGTGGTACACGTCGACCACTCTGGAAAAGCGGCGATAACGTTGGGCTGAACGAGGGAGGGGGTCCAGGGGGTCCATGATGAGCTTGCGTTGTTTTTGGGAGCAGAAGATTTGTCATGGTGTTGCGAAATCGAACGGGGTGGTGGGGGGAGTCTATTGTGGTGGGAGTTTTTTTGCGTATGGGAGTTGGAGTAGAGGCTCTGCTTTAGGGGGGGAGGATAAAGCGAAACCAGCCGGAAAAGTAGAGAGTTGCGAGGACTCCAAGGGAGAGAAAGAGCCCGATTGTGCCTGCGAGCCAAAGTTTGCTGACAAAGCGTCGTCGGCTTGCTTCGATGGATTGTTGGGCGAGGAACTCGGTGTGTGGAGGCGGTTCACGCAAGATCTCGTAGACATGGATTTGCAAGAACGTGGGCATCTTGTGTTTGATGTGTGACAGGAATGGTCGGGCGTCATCGAGTGGAAAGCGGCTCAGTGTATGGATCGCCTGTAGCTGTAAGGTCTGCCAGTGCTCCGGCTGAATATAGTCAGGGCAGGATGACATCAAGATGTGTTCCAGCATGGTTAACGAGGTTGCGTTGGGGAAAGCGCCCAGCATCCAAATGCTGCTGTTGCGTATGTGTAGTTCGGTGTGAGGGTCGCTGATGCGTTGCTGCAAGAATGCGAGTGCATTAAGAGCTTGTGTGCGATGAAGATAGCGCAGCAACCACTCCTCTTGTACGGAGTCGTAAGCTAGAGCGTTGCTCTGTAGTTGTTGGTGAAGCATTCGACGCAAGCGAGGTGTGTCGCAAGCGACGGCCTGTCGAAAGAGTCGTATTCGCAAGTCTTCATAACGTATTGCGGAGAGATTTTGGAAGATATAGGATTCCAAAAGTTCTGGAACATACTGACGGCATATCGAGAAACAAAACTCCTGTGTTTCCACGTCGGGTAGTTGGTCCAAATGGGACAGGGCGTGACGCAGACCTTTTTCACGATTGGCAGAATCAGCGTGCTCAAGCATCTGTAAGAGCGCAGCGATATGTGCCTCTCGTTGCTGTGGAGTTGACAGGTTCTTTAACTCGATCAAACCGAAAGGAAGGCTCTGCTCACATCGTAGTGTGAGCTGCTCAAGCGCTGAGCCTGTTTGTTCCTCTCGTGCTTGGGCAAACCATTGCTGTAATTGAGTGGGGGATGTGGCCTCGAACGGGCTACCTTCGATCGAAGCGGCAGAAGCGGCAGGCTTGGACGGTGGGGGAATATCCGTTGGGATGCGAAGGGTGGCTTCTCGCTGCATGGGTTCAAGCAAAAGGGGTGGATTGGACGATGTTGGAGCTTCCGTTGGGATGCGAAGGGTGGCTTCTCGCTGCATGGGTTCAAGCAAAAGGGGTGGATTGGATGATGGCTTGGAGTGGCTGGACTGTGTGACTTGTATGGGGTGATGATTGGATGCTGCTTGAGGCTGTGTATTTGTATGCTCTGTTTGTAGGCGAACTGTGGGCTCTCGTTGAAATATCATGGCGGGGATATTGGACGGTGTGCTTGTTGCTATTTGTGTTTCTTGTTGTGAAAGAGACCTTGTTCTCGGTGTATGAGCTTCATGGCTCTTTGGGTTGGACGAGGCTGTTGCTGTTAGGGGGAGGTGGGAGTTCTGTTTTGTTGGATGGGAAGGGGCCATTTGCTCGATAACATCTTCACCAGAGACACCGTATCGCTCTTCGATAATCTGCATGTCACCCGCCCACGTGCGGAGCTGCTGTGTGGTATGTGCGACGCTTGTCTTCGGGGAAAGCTGGATCGATGGGAGTTGGGAGACCAGCTTGGTATAGGAGGGAAGATTATAATCGGGGCAGTGTTCTTCAAAAAGATACATAAACAATCTGGACAGATCACGCAAGGTTGAACGAGTGGTAAAAATTAAAGAGCGGACGGAGATCCGAGAAAACAATTGGATGATCGTATTGTGTTGCTCAGGTGTGAGCAGTGGGAGCATGAGAGTGCCGTTGATACGAAACTCCTTATCTGGGAATTCAAAGATAAGTTGACCATACTCTTGAGTGAGTTGGATCATTTGTTGGTGTAGCACCTCTAGTGTGCGTAACAGCTTTTCGTTGTGGAGTGAATATCGCTTGTGTACGTGAATTGTACCGTTGATATGGCGACACAAAGAACGCAGCTCGTTGGGCTGACAGTTCGTCTGCTGTGTTGTTGGTATGCTGGAGGCCGGTCTCATTGTTGACCTCCTTGCTGTGTTGTTCTTTGCGTGCTTTGTCTTTCTCTTGACAGAGGTGAAGGAGCCTCAGCGTATGCGGTCATATAGACAGCCGCGATGGCAAGCAATAAGAAAAATACGATGACACCAACCCAAAGTGGACGTGCGGGTAGCACAGACAGCTTCTGCATTCGTTTTTTGGGAATTGGGGAGGGGGTGGCTTCCGCCTGGCGAGCTACTGGACGCCATGGCTTCCGAGTTTTTACCTGAACCGCCAGGTTTGGAAGTGGTGTCGCCAGATCGATCTTTTCCTGCCTTGGAGAGCGAAGTCGTTGGGCAAGACAAGAGTAGAGTGCTTGTTGTGGCATTGAGGTCAGCGGTTTGTTGTAGTTACATTGGAGCAACAGTGAGTTGGCTTGCGCTAGAAGTTGTTTGTCCGATTCTGTAAGTTGTGGAGTCTGCTGTCCCAGTGGAATTGGGAATGTTGGTGCTTCTTGTACGCACTTAACGAGTTTGTTGTACCAAGACAGGGCTGTCTGAGGTCGCTGGTTGGGTTGCTTGGACAGGGATTGTGAGAGCAACTGTTGCAACGGCTCTGGGTATACAACATGGGTGCAAGTTTCACGCAATGTTGGAGGTTGTGCGTCTTGATGCTGCTGAAGAAGAGACATGACAGAATGACTCTCAAAGAGAGGTTTGCGGGTCAAGATCTCAAACAGGATGAGACCCAATGCGTAGATGTCGGAAGCTGGAGAGAGGGCTTCTGGAGTATGCTCTTTTAGCTCAGGACACAAGGCTAGCGGCTGTGTGGACTGCAAGGCCATCATCCAGGGGAGTGTGAGCGGAGATGTTGCTAGAGGGGTAGTTCCTGTCGGCAGCAACTGGAGTGTTGGAAATGCTTTTTGGACAGGATCGGGCCACTGTAGGCTAGAGAGTTGCAGGTTTCTATGAACAAGACCTTGACGATGTATGTGCTCTAAGCTGTCGCACAATACCTCGAATAAAGGCAGTAGATCCCCTAAGGTGAGGGTGGAACGTTGGTGTAAGTGAACACTCAGGGTGGGACCCTTGAGTTGTTGGTAGATCAAGTAAACACCGGATTGGTTGTGCTCACCATAAGCAATCATTCGAACAAGGTTTGGATGTTGAAGCGAGAGCAGGGTCTCACACTCTGAGAAAAAGCGTTGAAGCTGTTGCTTCTGAAGAAATGCATAGAATGGGATGTAGCGAACCACGACAGGAGTCTGAGTTTTTTGATCCTGTGCTGTATAAACCACAAATCCTGGACCAGCGGCCTCTCTTTCTTGAACCAGGAATCGGTCTTGCAGTAGAACACCTTGGAGGCTTGCGAGTGGGAGCCGCCCTAGAGCGGGAGGTTCACTCTCGGTGGGCAGTGCGGTCTCTTCCACAAGGGAGAGCGTTTCGAGCGCAATACCATCCAAAGACTCTGGTTCCATCCACGGGCTTGGCTGAGGTTGCTGTCTCTTCTGGGGTTGCTGTATTTTGGGAGGCGGCTCTTCCTTCGTTTGTGGTAGCGGAGTGCTGGGCTCCCTTTGGAGGCTGTCAGGATTCTGAAACACTGGTAGGGTGGTACTTTCAGCAGGGAGAGGACCTGACACAGCGATCGTTTGCATCGGGTTTGAGGTGTCAGGTGAGTCCATTGCGAAGTCCATCGCGATGGTCTGCATTGGGTCTTGGGCTCTTGGTGAATCCATTGTGAAGTCCATCGCAATGGTTTGCATTGGGTCTTGCTTGATCATGTTGTGAGGCGGGGCCGCTTGTGGCTCTGAAGGCGTCTCCTCCAACATGGGAGAATCAAGAGGCATCGCGATGGTTTGCATGGCGAGTGAGGAGGGGTTCTTGTTGTGCCCTTCTCTTGCCACTCCTGAAATCTCTTGCGACTCCAACAGCGATCTTTCATATGACACAAGCTGGCTGTGGGAAGGAGAACTTGTAGGATTGGTTAACTCGATGATCGGCTCATTATCCCAGTCATCCTTCGGTGGAGATATGTGGGGAGGTGGAGGAGCTTGTATGTTCTCTAGCTTCGATGAACTCTCTATCTTTGAGGGGAGAACAGGTGGTAGCTCAAAGTCATCAATGAGGACAAGATGATCGGCTGACAGCGAGAGCGGATCAATCAATTCTTTTCCAAAAGAGATCGGGGCCTGTG
>JALTMC010000433.1 GCA_027005175.1 Myxococcales bacterium | reverse complement strand
GGCCAGTGTACCCATGATTCGTCAGCATGTGCGAATCAGCCACAAAGGTACAGCTTCCCACCAAGGTTTATTTAATCAGGAAGTCGTTGCAGCCGGTCATCGGTTTACCTTTGAACTGGCCTTACGTGACTGTAACACCGATGTCATGGATACACTGCTCGGAGTCTTACATCAAGACAGCCTCAGGCTTGGTGGTAAGACCAATCGCGGTCTGGGACGATTTCATATTGTGCGTTGCTATCGTCGTCGCTTTGACCTCTCTCACAAGGATGACTTTGCCGATTTTGCAAGACTACCATCCGATATAGCACAGCCCCTCCCAGAGGGCTTACTACCAAAGCTTGATGTAGAAACGGTCCGACTATCGAAGGATGCCAACGATGTACGAACAATCCGATTGAGCATTCGACCTCGTGGTTTTTGGATGATCGGTGGAGGTATCCCAGATGACAATGACAAGTTCACCACAGATCGTGGAAGGGAAAGCACACCAGATATGGTGCCCTATCGGGAACCTCGTGTATTTTGGGAAAATGGAATAGGTACTCTGGACCCAGAAGAATCAGCTGTTGTGATTCCAGCCACAAGCATCAAAGGAGCGATTCGACATAGAAGTCGATACTACGCGATGATGCTTCAAGGGATCTACGCTGATAGCGACACGCTCACCGAGGAATACATGGAGAATTTAAGTCGCAACAATGTTCAGGAAAAATACTTGGAAGCATTGTTCGGTGCGGCACGCGATCGGGTGCAAGACGAAACCTCTCCTGATCCAATGTTTCACTCCTCGGAAAAGAATTCCAGCACGTACCAGCAGGGAGGTAGAGTGGTCGTAGAAGATATATTGATTCAGAAAAAACTGGAGAACAAACCTGTCGATCATCTGAGCACCAGTCGATTTACAAACGGCCCTATCGATGGATGTTTGTTTCAGGAATTGCCATTTTGGAGCGACGAACAAGGCTTCCCCATCAACTTGACAGTTCATATTCATAATGCGAGTCACATCCCTGAGCCTTCACGACAGATACTAGAGTTGACGCTGCAAGATCTTTTGGATGGACATCTACAAATGGGGTCGGGAACAGGCCGTGGGAATGGGTGGTTTGAAGGAGTGGATCAAAAATCGTTGCCTTCCATACATTGGCCCAGGTACAACCCAGACTGGCAAACGGAACTCCAGGAAAAGCTCCACAATCAATAGGAAATATAGTTATGTCCCAACAAGTTATGCATTGGAGTATACCACTCCTCAATAAGAAAAGAGAAGATCTCGGTCTCAACCACGTAAAGCTTGGAACATTCTCTATCAAGGAGTTGGACAAATTCTCTGATATTCATAAGCTACGCCAGAAGTTAGAATCAGTCTCAGGAAGAGGCTGGTGTTGCACAACAGATCGAGTCATCTCTATCAAGGATGGTAACTGGCCTCAAGAGAGTTATATCCTTTCGGCAGAGTGTGTTGATGGCCATACAAGCTACCAACTTCGCTTTCTTCAAGGCAAATGGAGCCTAATAACAATAGAATATGACCCTGCCGGCACCGAGCACTTGATTTGGACCCATCAGTTGCAAGAGATCCCTGAACACCGTGGGAGCAGCCACCACCTTATCTACGAGGTTGCCTGGAAACCCATAACTTCAGACTCTGTTGCAGGTGCGGGAGTTTGGTCTCCCTGGCTCAGTCGTCTAGCCAGCATCACACAAAACTCACAGTAATACGAAGTCCATAGAAACAGTGCATCAAAAGGAGCACTCCAGCAGAGGGATAAAATACAGTACCCGTACTGTGTACAGCAGTCATCCGGACTTCCTATCATACGAAAGAGAAGAGAGTAAAAAATATGAGCACATACAACCGTTCCAGGCGGAACCCCAGACCCTCAAAACGCAGCCCAGGTCGTCCTCTTCCCGACAAGGCACGGGCCTCTTATAACTTTGTCCCCGCGAATACACAAGTCGTTTTCCCTGACGACAAGACACAAGCGCAAAATGTATCTTGGGACATACCATTTCGCGATGCAGTCTCTGGCTCACTGGACATCCGAATCACACTAAAAACTCCAGGATTCGTCAGAGATAGTGAGCATCTACAAAGCTTCTTCCAGCTACCGAACAACAAGTATGGTATCCCAGGGACGAGTATCCGTGGAATGCTGCGGACCGTCACCGAGATAGCAACCTTTGGCAAGCTACAGAGGGTCAATACAAAACACACCTATGGTGTTCGCGACCTGCACAACCGGGAACTTTACGGTTCCCACATGGCTGAGATCATAAACAAAAACCCAACGCCTTTAGTGAGTGCTGGCTGGCTAACCATAAAAGAAGGTGAAGACACCTATGAAGACAGCCATCCAGTTTGGCAGATCCAGCCCTGTAACTTTGCAAAAGTTGAGTATGGATTGTTAGAGCAGTGGGCTGAGGCACTGGGGATTGAAGGCTACAATCCGAACAAAAAGCAAAGTGCACCCGAGAAATATCTATTTTGGCATGATGAGCAACGCAAAGTCTCAGCGAGAGTAAAAGTTCGCCGACGCCACGAGGCCAAGAAATCTCGAAAGACACCGTGGATAGGCAACTATGGTGAAGTGAATCGCTCTCTAGAGCGCCGAGGAGAAACTGGACCTAGCTGGTTCGATGGAACATTGGTCTTCACCGGCCAACCCCAAGATTACGATCCTCGTCAGAAAAAGAGAAAAGGGGCTGGAAATCCAAAGCACCACGACTTTTTCTTTTATGAAGAGCAAGGGGAACCTATCGATGTACCTTTTGAGGTACGTCAAGCTTTTTCTTTTGTCCATAGCAATCGCGGTGAGCAGCATCGCCTGGATGCAGCACCTAACCCTGAGTGGGAGTTCTGGAAATCCCGCTTAGAAAAAGGGCAACGTGTCCCCGTTTTCTTCTTACTGGAGCCAGGCTCAAGTGTGAATCAACCCAAATTACGAGCTTTTGGTTTGGCAATGATGTTCCGCTTGGCCTATCGTCATGGTATTCGTGAGGCAGTAGAATATACACAGCCAGAGGCCTTTGTGGAGCAGCCTGATTTTGCAGAACTACTCTATGGACGGGTGGAAACAAGCTCTTATAAAGGGCGATACAGTTATAAAGGCCGAATCAGTATTGAAACGGCAGTTGTACAAGGAGATCCACAGCCTCAAAGGCCCGTGACCACCGTATTGGGCAGTCCAAAAGCAAGCTACTACCCCAACTATATTGAGCAAGGAAAAATGTATGGGGAGCACCCTCACCGTCGAACCCAAAAAGGAAAAGCAGAGTACTACACTTTCATGGAAGATCATATTCGTATTCGTGGTTGGAAACGATATCCACGACGAAAACGAGAGGGTACAGCTCCCCCACCGCCTGTAAGTAGCAGCGGAATGATAAACGAAAATGTCACCACAACGTTTTCCCCACTACCAGCAGGGACAAGCTTTACAACCAGGATTCATGTTCACAACTTACGTCCTTTTGAGTTGGGAGCTTTGCTTTGGAGCTTGGACTTTGGTGGACGCAAAGACTGTTGGCACAGCATCGGTATGGGGCGCCCGCTAGGGTATGGTGGAGTGACAATAGAGCTGCGCAACAGACCTAAATTATATCAGCACTCCGTAAACCCAGAGACGAAACGCATTGAACGGCAAGACTACAACGCTCTTGACAACGCTGTCAAAGCATTCACTAAATTTATGAACGAGCAGTTGGAAGGCTGGGAAAACAGTCCACAGTTGAAGGAGTTGATAGCCTTGGCTACTCCAGTAGAGGAAAGCCAAGCTAGGGACCTTCGTCATATGCAAATTAGTCATCCTGACTTTCGCAATGAATTTCAAGGAGTCAAACAGGCCGGCTTCGCTCTTAAACGCATCACAGCCGGAACACCTCTAACCGCACAAGAACAGGAGTTCTATCAGGCAGACAGGGATGCCTATCAGGAAAGGAGAGCTGCTGCCAAAGAAAAGCGAAAACGCGAAGAAGCTCACCTTGAACGAACAGAACCCGCCACCTCGCCGAAGTCTCCAAAGAAAACAGATGTTCCGCCAGTCCAGCAAAAAAGGAGCCCCGAGCCTCCTCCTGGACCTTCTCCAGAAGAGTTGAGGCGTCGTGCTTTGCGTAAGGAAATCGATGCCGAACTCGACCAGGCGGCAAAGAAAAAAGACATTATTCTTGCCTGGATGAATGACACAAACTCTACGATGGAGCTTACGGACATCCGCCGCCAAGCTGCCCGCGCTCTCTGGCCCAGCCCCAACAAAAAGTGGCGTCAGAAAAATCGCGAACTATGGAACTGGGTAAAGTCTAATGAGTAGATGAGTAGTTCGTAGGAAATGCATCGACATTTCAATGTTTGACCAAAATCCTCAAGTGTAGTTATATGAAGACATTGAGAGAGATCTCCTCCCAAAGTTGACTGACCCTCAAATGCAGAATACAAAGTGCTTACTATCTTATTTATGATGGAGAATAGGAATAACCCTTCTCACTACCGAGGGCCTCTGATGTTTGCAGTCGTATGGCTGTCAATGTTGTTGAAGAAAACATACGATTGACCTGACGGTTGTGTTATCTGGTACTCTTGAGTTGTGCTATCTGATACTCTCAATGAGAACACAGAGTATGGGTTATGGATAGGCAAAGAGGTCGACAGTAGTATGGAGTTTCCAAT
>JALTMC010000432.1 GCA_027005175.1 Myxococcales bacterium | reverse complement strand
TTGCCAATGTGACGTCAAGCACTTCGCCGGATAGATTTTGGAAAATACGATCGGTGTTGGCGATGGCCGGAGTTCCCCCAGCCACCTTAATACCAGCGGTCTGAATATTCCTGGGAATAAACTGAAGGAAGGGATCGGGAGCTTGGCGCAGTAGACCAATCAGACGGTGAGGATCGTCGCGGGCACCCGCAAGCTCGGGATGAAACGTCGCATGAACGGGAACCTCGTCCATTTGCCCGCGAAGCGCGTTATTCACCGCCGAACCAAATCGCTCAAAGTCTCCGGGTGGAGCCACAAGGAGAGGAAAAACAATATGCACAATCGGTGACTCGGCATCCCGCACCGCAGCAGCGCATGCTTCGATGTGTCGCTCGTCATCAAGAACGACACACAATGTCCCCAAGCTCGATTCGAGATCCTTGAGAAATGGACAGAGAGCGTGACACATCACGACTTCCTCCACATAACGCATAAACAAGCGAACAACCTCTCTCACAAGCTCTGGCGCAAGCTCATGAGAAGCCAGCCGCCCCAAGCATACCGGCTCCCAATGCCCCTCAGTCTCGGGCAAATTCTGCACAGCATCTGTATCGGCGTAGGGACAGGACCCATCAGGTCGATCTTTCAACAATTCCATAGTCTCACACCTGTATCCTTCTCTGTCTTAAAGTGTCGAACGTTGCCCGTAAGTCTAGCACAATTTCATACTTTTTGTTTGTCATCACGCAACCGAATCGATAGATACTCATCGCTACTTACCCGCAGAGTCTAGGGGTTCTCCTTGTTTGTCGACACTGGAACAAATCGATAGAAAGAGAACAAATTGTTTTTTCCCCTCCAAGCAGGGTTCATTCCATCGTTCTTGACAGTCTATTCTGCCCCTGATACCTTATGCAAGTCGAAAAGAAGTCGCTGTTCCTCGACCATGTCAACCTCAAAAAACGTTCACCTCTGTGAATGTTTGTATCGAGCAAAAGAAGTGACGAAACTCCTCACCCTTTTCTTGTGGTCCTGCTGCTTTCTTTGTGGTGTTCAAGCATCAGAGAGTTGGGCAGACTGTTCAGATAAAGACTCCGGCTTGGCGATCGTGTACTATGTCCAAGACCGCCCAACGTGTTCTGATGCCGGTGGCGAAAGTCAATGTCAAAGTGTAGGTTCCAGTCGCAATCCCATACACACGTGTAGACATACAAAATATACGATACCTATCAAATGTGATGGAACGAAAGGCTCCCCAAATTCCTCCTATGTGAGTGTGTGTGATCTCAAAGGTGAAAAAAGACAGGTCTTTCACACAAAAGGAACAAAAGACCCTTGGGGCCCTGGTGGTGCCTGTGCAGGTTGTAACTCATCCAAACGCCCAGAGCTTCCTCGCAACGGTCGAGATGATGATGGTGATGGCCTCGTCGATGAAGGGGGAGGAGAGCACAAACAATGCAATAGCATGCAAGCTGCAAAAACGGTTCATCTGCAAACAGGAAATGTCACGTTACAACATCAAGACTTCTCCATGCAAACAGGTGGTCGCAACATCTCTTTTTCTCGAACCTATCATCAACAATGGGAAAGATGGCGTGAAAAAAACCACTCCCTCCTTGGTGCAGGGTGGCGACATTCGTATCAACTTCGTATTGTTAAGCACTATTACTACACAGGAAAAACAAGTCACCATACCTACTATAATGTTGTGATGCCGGACACAACGATCTCTTTTCGAGAGAGAGGCAACCAATACTATTCGCAACACAAGCTGAACTATCAGTTGGCAAAAGTGACAACATTAAGCGGTTGTAAAAACACCGAATCGAGTTGTTGGCGAATGACAACACCACGAGGCTCCAAGTATTATTTTGCAACAACGGATGACGGGCGTTTGCTAGCAGAGGAGAGTTCAAATTCGAGCTATCTCAAATTGATATACAGTACAATCGGCTCAAGATACTATCTTCGAGCCATACGATCCTACCTTACCAAAGTGGCTGGCCCAATCCAAACACCGATTCCTTTACAAAGGACAATCTACTTCCATTACAACTACAGTAACTGTGGCTCCCCTGTGCCATTCACACAAAAATGGCACCTGCTCAAAGGAGTTGCATTTCGACTCTTCTCCTCTTCTACGATTCGTTGCATCAAGAACTCAGAATGTCGGAGAGGAGAAATATGTACCAAGCCTGCAAGCAAAACCCCCCGCACAGAACCAGGTTTGTGTGCGACTCCTCTGAGCATGTACGATTATTCATACACAGGAAAAGAAACCTGCATACTCACCAAAGCTTATCGTCGCCCTGTTCACGTTAATGCTTTGGCTAGGAATACAAAAGATTTTATCGAATATCGCTATAATATAGAAGGCTGGATGACCTCTGTGTCGGATGCGAAAAAGAAGATCTTGGAGGCTTATTCCTACGACGTCGATACGACTTCAAAGAGCTATGGCAAGGCGATCAGCAGTCGGAGTGCTCGCGCAACGATCGAGATAGATTACACTTCGACCTCACAGACAGTTGTGACAAGCTCATTGATACCTGGATATGAGCGCACAGTAGCCTACAACCCAACAACGTCACGAATGACAGGGCAAAATCAGCCAGATACTTGCTCACCGACAAAGCTACAGACATGGACACCTCTTGGAAGCAGCAACCCTGCCCCGCAACACAATGTCTTGATGCGGCTCTCCAGTCAGTACTTAGGAAAGAGTTCATTTACAACATACCAATATGGACTTAAGCCATTCACAAGCGTCCCGAACTCCCCCAAGCGCCTTGACTCTGTTGTTCTAACCATTGGTGATAGTGACGACAATCCAAATAACAATGGCTCCCTACCTCAAGGAGCCTATCAAAGAACCACCTTCTTTCATAAGCTTTATCCCGGACGACAGACGGTTGTGGCGACGGAGAGTGTACAATTAGGAAGGCGATATATCGTTCACGACTACGGTGACATCAACGACCCCAGCAGATGCTCAGATCGCTCGATTGTTGCGGGTCAGTGCTTGGTAAACCCAAGAAGCGATTTCAACAAAACACCAACACCTTATCTTTATAGAATTGTGGTGATTGGCTATACTCGTGCGATTGATGGGAGTTGGAAAAAAGTAGCTCGTATCACAAATTATCGATATGACAACAAAGGTCGATTAACCCGAATTACCGGCCCTCACCCTCATGAGGACCCCAGACGAGAAGTGGCTTTCTCTTATTACGATAAGACAGCCTCTGAAGAACTGACTTGCCCCTTGCCTGAACAAAAAAAATATAGCAGAGATCAGGTCAGAGAAGTGAGATACAAAGTAACAAACCCAGGCGTTACAAGATCAACGCATTTAACCATGAAATATGAATGCTATGATCTCTATGGAAAACCCACGCGCGTGATCACTCCAGATAGCTCCGTATACCGGGTAAGCTATGATAAACTTGGACGTGTCACAGCCGTCATTCGCGATATGAGACGGAGTACGAAAACAAAGCCCCCCCACCAGAGAGCTTCAACGCCCACGGCAGAGTGGAGATACTCCTACAACAACGCTGGTCGCTTGCAAGCCATAACAAAACCCAAAGGCAGTCAGCTTATCTACACGTATGACTCCTTCGGACGACTCGAAAAGCTCTCATTCAAAGAGAGAGAATCCAGTACGTCCCAGGATATTCGAAGGTACATATACAACGGATTGGGCCGCCTTGCCAAGGTGCAGAACTTACATCTGAGATCTCATCAATATCCAACATCTCATTTCATCGAGGCGAGCTACGTATATCGCTTTATCACGAGTCCATCCAATGGCCTTGGCTCGGCTGGTGGACGACCACCGGAGCCAGACCTTCCCATACCTGCCTCGGGGTTCCGTACCTACAAAGCATTCCCAGACGGCAGCATTGCAGAGTATCACGACCAAAATGGTGTGCGTACAGAGTACGAATACAACAAAACCAGAGATTGGCTTGAGAAGGTCACACAGTATCCAGATCCCAATAACTTAAATACGAAACAAACAACCCTATACGAATATGATAATGCTGGTCGCGTAAAAAAGAAAACAGGTGTAGGAGGCCAGATCACACAGTATGTCTATGACGATTTTAATCGTATTGTGGAATGGACCTCTCAGACTGGTGTTTCAGAAGACAGACCACTTCGAAAGAGATACGAGTATGATACATATGACAATGTTATCAAAATAAAAAACATGGCTCGCGGGACTATCAATTTAGAGTATGATAGCCTTAATCGTCTCATAAAGATCGACTATCCTCCTCCGACCGGCCCTCCATCTCTTGTTGGATTTCTCAGTGACACTGATGTGACATTCTTTTACGATGATTCTTCCGGAGTCTTTTCCAACTCCTTTGGGAAGGGACGCTTAACTCGAGCTATCGTCAATGTAAGTAAGAAACTTGGCACGAATAGCATCATCCAACGAATAACAAGGTATCTTTACGATGCCGATGGAAGAGTCATCGAAGAGCAAGTTGAGGATAAGGAAAGTCATGGGCTCAAGTCGATCTACTCAGGAAAAACCCTGTATAAGTACGACAAAGAAGGAAATCGTACAGAGATTACCTATCCATTCTCACCTTGTATCAAACTAACATATGCCTATAACAATCTTGGTCAGTTACTTACGATCAAGCAAGATATGTTCCCAAACCCACCCGTCTATCGCGTAAA
>JALTMC010000431.1 GCA_027005175.1 Myxococcales bacterium | reverse complement strand
CCTTTGGGGCTCATGACTAAGAATAAATCCTGAAAAGAATTCTTACCAATATATTGTGCACCAATCATCCGTCCTTTTTGACTCAACTGAATCAATGCTACTCCATTGTAGCGATAGTAACTGGAGGAAAGAAAGGTTGAACGAAACCAGTAGGAGGAGCTATTTCTCACCTTCTTCCATTAACTGGAGCAACAATATAAAAATATCATTATAGCCTTTTGATAGCTTCGTTTGATCACGAAAACGAAATGGCCCAGCAAAGCTACCTGCCACAACGACAGTATTCTTCACCCATGCAACATCGTAGTTCTTATCGGAAACAGCATGGGTATCGATAAGATGCATCCATACAAAGCGACCTTTGTTATCCACCTTCATAAGAAAAAGTAAACCTTCTTTGTCTTCAAGAACGGCTCCATCACGGAAAAATGGGCCAGGGAGAGGCCAGGGAGAAAAGCTTCCGACCAAATACACATTTTTCTGTGAATCAAACGTCATCGCGGAGATAAAACCCACTGCATTGAGGGATCGTTTTCCCCAAAGAGTCTTATTCTTGGTGTCTATTTTCATCAATCTAAGCACATCTGCTCTTTCTCTACTGTCATTGAAACCAACGATTCCCGAGGTAAGAAAAGCAAGAATAACATCATCATTACTCGCAATGGCAAATGACATATGAATATCATAGTTATACACCGCACCTTGATTAGCGAGAGCTTTGGCAAACAACGCATTACCATTTTGATCCAACTTGGCAAGAAAAGGTATGGCTTCTCTAGTTCCACCACCCTCAAAAGGAAGATGGAGTGACCCTATCTTGATCGTATCCTCAAACTGTCCAATAAAGTAGATCTGGTTCTGAGAATTTGTTGCAACCTGAATAGCTCTATCACTCTTCACTCCCCCCATAACCTGAACCCATAAAGTCACGCCATTGTCTGTCAGCTTTGCTACAAAGATATCTTTTCCCTCAGAGACTGCTGAAAAAGTCGAATTATTAATCCTTCCACTCTTCACAAACTCTCCCAGAAGAACCAGCGCATTCTTTTTATCCAGAGCAAGACTTCGGATGACAGAAATACTATCCATGATCTTCGCCCAGAGAAGTTCACCTTTCGGTGAAACTTTTACTAGGAATGGACCTTTTGAACTACTTCCTATAACAAAGATGTTATTGTTTTTTCCCACTGCAAGACCATCGCCAGACCCCCTTGTAAACGGTAAGATTCGGGTCCACAAGATCGTTCCACTTGGATCAAGTTTCGCGACAAAAGCACAAGTAGTATCTGTGCAGATATTCCCTGACCCAACTGCTGTCCCCTTTGAAATACGCCCAATGAACAGAATATTGTTATCACGACCAAAGCGAACAGCATTACATTCGTCTTCCAAAGGGCCTCCCGCGATAAAAAGGAGACTCTTTTCTATGTCCACCTTGGAAATAGCTGTATTTGAGGGAGAGCAGGACATCACAAAAACAAAAAGAAAGAAACCCAGAAGATGTTGACTCATGTTGCCTCCTAGTTATAAAACTACCTGCTCCTTTGAGCCTTGGCGCATAACGGTAGAATGACTGTCGCAGAGACTCGATCTCGTTGGAATGCCAAGCCTTTAATAAAGCACCCAGGAGGACACCGTATTAGCTTAAGTTGTTCTCCATCAGAGCTTACCCCGCCAAGCAGATCTGGTCCTTGAGGAACTTCGCGGATGTGAAGTCGTGACTGATCGGCATTTTCACAAAAAAGCAGGGGAACTCTCTTGAGCATCGGGCGTTGAAAGGAGTCGAACTCGACTAACATACCGTTAAGATAGTAATTGGGAGGACAATTTGAAAAGGATTGTGTTGTTCTCTCAATGGTAACTCCTTGAGCGAATACATTTCTAGCAAATCCTAAATCTCTAAGACGTTGGTTAAGATCTTGTCGCACAACAACTTCGTTGATGTACGTATCGAATTTTTCTCCATCTGTCGGCTGTGAGCCTACTCTACGGAAGAGACCTCTCCCTGTATCACGAGAGCCTGTGGCAATCACCCTTGCTTGATCAAACAGATATTGCCTAGCACCGAAAGAAGAGCCTCCTCCAAAAGGAATGCAGACAAATCCAAAATTACCCATACGATCTCTATCACTTCGCCCTCTTGAACCTAAAACTCCTGCTGCGACCATGCCACGAGGGCACAGCAATGTATCGAATTCAGTTGGCTCACTTACCGAAGAGCGCATCGCATTAGCAAAGAGGTTGCTGAGACACAATGAAAAGTGAGGATAACGCTCAGGATCATATACCTCTTTCGCATCACGGGCGATTGTATCATCTGTATTCTTTGAGACGAGAGTTGTCCGCACTCCGGCATTAGGGTGAAAGACATTACCCATAAAAGGAGCCCATTCAGACAGAACGCCAGTCGCTCGATTCGTGAGAAGATCAAGGATAGCCCCTCCAGAAGACCCCTTCTCCCAGTATAAATCTTTCCCTACAAAAGTTTTCTGCTGATTTCCTTCAAGGAACTCTTTAGCGACTTCTCCATCAAAAGACAAGAGAGTTTGTTTCTTGTTTCCATATACCTCGGCTTCTTGCGATTGGAGTATATAGATCTTTCTTGTCGGTACAATCTTTACATTTCGAAATCCCCCTGGGCCAGGGCAACGAGGTTCTACTCCTAAAGTAGGCCCAAAGGACGGGCAATTTTTCCTATCAGCCTCATTCATTAAAGGAATTGTACCCCAAGCAAAGCTAGGAAGAAACTGCAACTCTTCCTCAACAAGTCGAGGAAAACCAGATCTTTTATCCATCACATTAAGGCGGTAATTCACAGACCGACCTGAAGCCCTCATTAATAAGACGTCACGGCATTGAAAAGGGCGCGAATTTGAAGTACTATCAACTCGGCTACCAAACGTCTTTAGACTCGTCCTCAACTGCCAAAAACGCGGTATTTGCAGTCCTGAAGAAGTATAAACTACCTCAGGAAAACCAAGAGAGCGAAGTCTTCCTTCCAAATAATCATTGCCTCCCACACCACCAGCCTGCCCAGTTCTCATAATTCTATTTTCAGGATCATACTCACCAAAGACAACATTACGAGTGACTCTTGCAGTGTCAGGAAATAATGTTCTTGGAGCCTTTGGGCTATTAAGACATGGCCAATGAGGCCCACAATGAGCAGCTGTTAGCAAAGTGGGGCCACCAACGAGCCAACTTGAGCAAAAACCACCCCTGGGAGTCTGAAGCCTTCCCACAGATCTACCATAGCGTGCCCCAACCTTGTATGTCAGATAGTGAAGAAAGCTTTGGGGCAGCTGGCTATAAATCTTTTGAATCCTCTGAAGTTGCTGTGCTACTGTAATATTTCCGCCGTTTGGTATTGTAACTACAGTATCTGCGAGGTCTAGATTGATCTGATTGATAGGAACAGCTCCTCGAAACTCGTCCAAGTAAAAGCCTATTGTTCGCCACTTTTGCTGCCACCCAACAAGACGTGCAAGCTCCCTCCCCGCTCCAGGTGAAGCAAAACGTTGTCCAGAGAATCTGTCATTTGCCGTGTACTCTTCAGGCTTCAGAACATCTACCCCTGGGCTCTCTCTTTGGTTGCTCGCTGCAGAAAAGAAGCTATCTGGGTAGTCGAATTCACATGTAGAGCATGTTGATTGTGCTGGTCCGGAATCTTGTTTGAGTCCATATTGTTGCTCCTCAACAGTCGTTCTATCAGAATTACGAACTCTGCAACTCTGAGGGTATCCCTCAGGATAATATGAACTGAGCCGTTCGCAAGCCTCATGACTATCCATGGATGATTGAAGAGAAGACTTATCTGTGAACTGTAGCACGCTCATATCTGGATGAAGTAGTTTCTGAAGCCCATATGAATGTTCCTCAGCGTTCGAGATACCTGACATCGAAACCCTGGTATCATTAGAATTCGAACCCTGAAATACAGAAAAGCCACCACCCCAAAACGCATCTGTATCTGGATACATATCACCACTCCCCACAGGAGCCACACCAGAGGTTCCCCCTCCTTGGGTAACTACGTCAGTTTGCACTGTGACAGCATCCGGGTAAAAATCAAAGCTCATCATACCTACTCCATTATTTCATCGATTGCCCCAAGAAGATTGAAACCTGCTTTCATCACATCCAAGGCAACCTACTTACCTATCGGGAAATTCTCCTATCCGTTGCTGGTCGGCTTCTTGTTTCCCCGAGATGGTGACCATACTGTTCAGTTTCTCTGCTCGTTGTTCACAACCACCACAAGGCTTGATCCCCACCGCTGAAGTCAAAGCCTTAATCAGGTCTCCCAGACCTATCTCCTTCTTCAGAGAGAAGGGAAGCCGAACCTTCCGGGGCTTTTTCCTCTTTTTGATGGGGTAGCTTTCGATAGCCTCCTTCACAGTCGAGAAACTCTTGAACCGCTCCTTCATCTCGGGTATCTCAAGAAACTGTTCAAACATCCGAGACGGTTGCGCCACACGCAGATCTCCCTCTTTTTCCTGAGCCTGAGACTGACTACTCAACAATACCTGTAATCCCACTTGATCCAACTCCCAAAGTTGCCTTGTCTCCAAAACAAACTTGCTTTTTCCCTCTGCCAACAAAGACTCCATCGTTTGTGCCAGGGAGATCGCGGTACTTGCATCCAGAACGCCTCGCAGGTGAACCACAGAGGAGACTC
>JALTMC010000430.1 GCA_027005175.1 Myxococcales bacterium | reverse complement strand
TACTAGGTGATCGATAACAGCGGAATACGCACTTGAACAAGTATCGCTATTCAAACAGCTCTCACCTGTGGCTTGGCAACACATCAATTTCCATGGACGTTATGAATTCACCAGGGATTCGGAACTCCTTGACCACCGCATGATTGCTCACGAACTTTTGGGCCACTCCAAAAGTTGATGTGTCACGATTTTCTCAAATATACCTTTTTGAGGGGATATGCAAAAATACCCAAGAGCCGCGCAGGATGAAGAGTTTGTTCCCAGTTCTGACGAAGCCGCTGGAAGCGGTTGCTTAACGGAGAAAAAAGAGACTTATTTACGAATAACTGTCAACAGGAAGGTTCCACTTGCGCTACGTCCGCAGATTCCCCTGAATTTTACGACACAATAAACTAAACGAGAACCTGTTCTCCGGCATTGTGCGCGATAAATATTGCCTGTCAAACTTGAAACCGAAGCATGAAGCACTTTTCCAGGAAAAGTGACGTATATTGCTTTGTCATAACAACTGCGCCCATAAAAATACACAATTTTTGTTTCCGTTCGAGGAGGGTTTTTTGGCAAAGAGATAAAAGAACCTGTATGATATTGTATTTTCAGCGAGCCAATCCCTGCTGAAGACCAATTCATGTTACCCTTCCGAAGGATTCTATCGGACAGAGCAGAGACATTGTTGGCAGACCCCTGTTTATCCAGACCACAAGGCCGTCGTTTCATCTTTTTGTCTTTGCTGGCTTTCTCTATTGAAATGGGGGACGCTTTCGTTTGATGGGGGCTGGTGAAAACAAAGATCGCCCCAAGAAATGCACACGAGGAAACAAGAATAAGTAGCTTTTTCATGGCTCATGTTCTCCTTTTTGAAAGGCTTTCCCTTTCGGGTTTACCTTGAGATGAGGTTGACGTTTCATTCCCTTCCTTAGCGAGAACCGTGCCACTGTACTTCAAAGAACCTAATACCCTGAAAAGATGTCGCTTTTATTCGACACAACTCCGAAGGCGTGTTCCTGCAGAGGAACAGGTGATGAGAGCATGTGTCCCACACCAAGAACACTTTTGCCCCGCCCCGCTTGGTTTTGAGGAATGGTTTTCGATCGATGAATCTTGTTTCGATCGATGAATCTTGTTTTCGATCGATGAGGAATCGGGTCGCCAGGACGGTTGCCCGCCCCAGCGCCCACACCACCGGACGTACCGTTCGGTATCCGGCGGTTCATGAAGAACACGCAAGACGTTTGTGTTCCTTGAGCAGGCTCACAAGACCCATACGACCTTTGCCAGAAGTTATCGTGCCTCAAGAGGTCTTCAAGATGAACTGGGTGGCCTAGCAGTCCCGTACTTTCAATGCGGGGTGCTTCGGGTGCGTAGGCCAAGAGTCTGCACACGAAGGCGAACTGTTTGCTCGTGCGCGAGCCTGGCCGTTGTGTATCACCGTGGGTGAAGAGCTACATCACAACATCACTTTCAAGCAGAATCCCAAAACAAAAACCGACGCAACGAAACCGCACCTGGCAGAAAGACTGCGTAGAAGCATCGTTATTCCAGCGTGTTATGCTGAATGATAATTCTGCGTAGAAGCATCGTTACTCCAGCGTATTATACTGAATGATGATTCTGCACAGACTCCGTAAAAATAGCAGTGAATGGTTTTTGTATCGATTCAAGAAACTGTTTGATAAATTCCATTTTGTCGTAAAACTCTGGATCTGTATTTTTTGGGCTTGCGGTGTGCTCTGCAACAAAATGATCAATTTTGTACTTGCACACCACAGCAAAGATAATGGGGATGATAATTTGGCCAATCGGCATAGCAACTCTCCAAGCAAAATCATGGATGAGTGCAGTGATTAATCCAAGAGGGAGAATCAGATATACAAACCCTCGAAAGACAATTCGACTGAGCCCTACCTTCCATAGCAATAAACGAAAGAGAAGTTCTTCAGACGTACTTAATTCTTCAGTCTCATCTACAACTTCTTTTGCAGTAACATACAAACTTTCAAGGGCGTCTATCGCCTCTGGGTTCTCTTTAAAAAAAGAGCGATATGGCTGATGGTTCAAGTCATAGAACTGCACATACTCTCTTGCCCACTTCGACAAGAACAAAAGGTCTTTCAAGTGAGTGCTAGAATAATAATTGGCAGCAAAAATCGCGATAATCACGAGAGCGATTGAGAATGCAATCATAGGTGTCATATGGATACTTCTTCCAATCGTGGATTTCTCTGGAAAGAGGAATGATGGTACAAACTGCTCCGTTTTCATTATAATCATTCTAGCTTCAATATCAATCTATTAAACGATCAACCTATCTTTAAACTCCCCCTGCGATCATCAGCAAGGGTCCTTCGAAATGATTATACAGGGATAACCGTTCCTATAAAGAAGGTTCGCAACCTGAAGTGATGACCAGCCATGCGTCAGGGACCGTCCCCAGACAATGGTTAAGTTCAGTCATCAAAAGTTGATTGGTTCTATTTTCCACTGTAGATTTTTGCCTGATGCTGGCGAAAAATCTTGATTAATAACGTAAGATTTCCCTTTTGGCGTGATCGCGACTGTGGTGCTTGGAGTGATCGATTTCGAATGAATGACTTGCGCTGATTTCCAGTTATCCTTGCTCGATAATTCGAGAAGAGTATTTCCTCCTGGTGTTTTGCCGTTGTTGGTTACGCCAATAACGTTCCCTTTGGAGGTGACGACCATGCCATCAAAACCCGTAAAACCTGAGCCCGAGATCCTAACGACCTTTGCTGACGCGGGGCTGTTGACAGGTACTTTGACCAGCCCGTAATTTGCATAAAGTCCTTTTTTATTGACGATGAGTATCGAAACCAAGAGATAGCCGTCTGGATGGAAATCGATCCCATTTGGACCGCTTTTAATACCTGTTGTATTGGCCCAAAAGATACTGGGTTTTCCTTTTACATCAACTTTGTAGACGACTCCTGCATACCAGTCAGAAATATAGGCATTACCATCCTTATCGATGGCGACATCATTGGCAAAATAAGCTTTGGCTTTGGGGAGCAGGGATGATAGATTGATATCCTTTTCGAGGACACCTGTTTTGAGATTGTAAATTCTCAGGTGAGCGACCCCTTTGGTTTTGGGGTTGTTATCAAACAATGCCGCACCATTGAAACCTGCTACCAGAAGTCTGTTTCGCTTGTAATCGATTTGGAGCCCAGCTGTGGATACCCCATGTGTCAGGATAGTTGCCGGAGCCACTCGAAAGAGAATGGATGTGTGTCCGAATTCCAGGAAACTGGTGAAACAAGAGAGGTAGAGAAGCTTGGTGATAGAATATCCTTGCAACAACGAGACACCTTCCGTAGTATTCGCAGCAAAAGCAAAAAAGGCAGACACTGTTCCGACCGGAGCAGAAAGCAACACTTGCTTCTCGGGATTGGTAACAACACAGAACGTCAACCCAGAACCTGGAACGTTTCAACACGGATTGAAAAATGCCAAAACACTCTATCCCCCGTTGGTTGATGGAAACATGGTATGCGGTGTTGTCGATCGTGGCGGCCTTAACGATGGGTGGATTGATATTGCTGTATCTGGGAGAATCTCCAGCACAGGTATATGGCCTGTTGTTGAAAGGTTCTCTTGGGCGGCTGGACCTCGTTAATGCAACAATTGCAGCGACGACTCCTTACCTTTTGTGTGGTCTCGCGTTGGCCTTCGCGTTCCAGGCAGGCTTATTTAATATTGGCGCAGAAGGGCAACTGTTTATGGGTGCGATGGCTGCGGCGATGGTGGGCCGCCACCTCACCCTCCCCTGGCTAAGTCCGGTGGTCGTTCTTTCTGTGGGCGTCATCGCTGGGATCGCATGGGGCCTGATTCCGGCACTCTTAAAGATACGATTTGGTGTCCATGAAGTGATCAATACGATCATGCTCAACTATATCGCGATCTCTCTCTGCTCCTACCTGGTGAATCTGCCTTTGTTTCGTGCAAATGCGTCCATTCCCCGAACGGCTGATATCGCAGCACAAGCTCAAGTACCTCCTCTCACATTCGGTGGATTGCAAATCGATCTGGGCCTTGTGATCGGGATAGTATTGGCACTTGTACTGCTTCATCTCATGCGACGTACCCGGCTGGGATTCACCATCAAAGTGATGGGGATACAACCCGCCGCTGCGGAGACAGCAGGGATTTCGCCCCGCCGAATCACGATGATGGGTATGGGTCTTTCAGGCGGTATCGCTGGACTCGCCGGTGCACTGTATGCCACCTCACCCCAGCACCCCTACTTTGAGATGGGCTTCTCTCCTGGCTGGGGCTTTTGGGGAATCGCACTGGCATTGCTCGCTCGGAATAACCCTGTCGGCGTTGTCTTTGCGGCAGTTCTGTTTGGCGTGTTTGAAACAGGTAGCAGTTATCTGGATACAGCCCTTGGGATACCACGTGAGCTGATCTATATCCTCGAAGCTCTCATCATCTTAATGATCTCATCGCGTTTGTTTGAACGAGCCCTCCATTCGGAACCTCCAGTGCAGATGGAGTCAGCCTAATGTGGAACACCGATTTAAATACGATGCTTTCTTTGTTTGCCACAACATCTTCTGGTGGGATCTCCTTCTGGACATTGTTGACGGTGGCTCTCGCTGCCGCTGTTCCACTGCTCCTTGCCGCCCTCGGTGGGTTGTTCTCCGAACGCAGCGGCATCATCAATAT
>JALTMC010000429.1:808-4686 GCA_027005175.1 Myxococcales bacterium | reverse complement strand
TGAGATCCGTCAACGTGACTTGGTAGTCGCGCCCTCCTTGAAGGAAGAGCATCGGTTTCACAATGTCTTTGACCAACTTAATAGGATCATTGCGACGAAGCGACAACCAATACGAAGCCGGTATATGCATGGGAAGCTTCTTGGGTGAGATGGGTTTCGTGAGATCCCGACTTCGCAACGTAATGATTCGCTGTAGTAGCGTATTCAAGACCTTCCGCTCACCAGCAGTGACCTTTCCATCGCTGGTAAAAATATAGAGAAACTGATCCAAAACAAGATCTTCTAAGGCTCGACTGGCTCCAGCCATGGAAATAAATCCTGCCATAGAAGGAGTAACTTTGGCGATCGCAGGAGCCAACAAGCCACCCAAACTATGACCCAGCACAAAGATTCGACTTCGATCAACACCAGGAGTCCGGGCCAAAAGAGCGACGGCAGCCGATGCATCCTCTATCACCTCCTTCTCCACCGAAGCCATGGAGGCTGCCAATTTTTTATCCTTAAGCAGTCGTTGGCGAAGTTGCTTGGTTCGTTTGAAATAACGTAAGACAACAACACCTTGGGATGCCAGACCCCAAGCAAGATCACGAAAGATCTTGTTCGGCCCGATCGTTTCGTCCTGGTCATGTGGACCCGAACCGTGAACCAACACAATGGCAGGCTTGCGCCCCGGAGCTTTTGGAAGAGAGAGTGTTCCAAGCAGCTTCCATTTTCCCACATGCACAGTTCGCTCTGCAAACAGAGCACGCTTTGCATAGGGAGGGATGCGAACAACCTTCTTGGAGCCTTTTCGCAACGTACCTGGCTGAAACTGCAAACCAGAGACAACACCTTTTTGATCAAGAATGACACGCCACACCAATGATTTCTTTTGCATCAAGGTGGTGACGAGAACGGCAGTATAAGAGCCTATCTTTGTCTTCTTTACCGCACTGATTCGTTCAAAAGGACCCAACTGCAATTCCAACCCTACCCACATCATCTTTAGACGTGTTGGCCCCATTGCCTTCTTCATGGGAGAACTCATCATGGTTTGCGCTTGGCCAAATCTTTTCTGTGAGACCAACCGCACAAAGGTCTTTCCCCTCTTCAAGAGAAAGTCCGGCTTGGCCCACAAAAGAGGAGCAGTCAACCCAAACAGCAAAGTAACCACACAAAGGCTTAGAAAAAACCTCACCACATCGCGTGTCATATCCATCTCCCTTAAAATCGTGATTGACGTCAATGAACTTGACATTACAAACAACTCTACGCAGAAGCAATCAAGCGATTCACAAAGAATCGAATTTGGATTTGTAACCTGGGCTTGTTTAGGAAAGAGCATCCATCCGAGACCAGACAGCCTGAGAGACTTCTTGGGCGTGTTCATCGAGAGATGACATAGAGAGACCCGTTACAGTTTGGTCGCGAAGACGCCAAACACCATCGATCATAACATGTCTAATTTGATGAGGAGAGAGGCGGAAGATCACAGCAGCAGCCAAGTTATCGGCTGTCAGTGGAGGCCCGGGAGGTGGGTCGAGAACAACAAGATCAGCGGCTCCTCCCACAGCCATTTGCCCCAGGTTCTGGCCGAGCTGCAGGCTCGCAAAATGGGTTCCTTGTTGGAGCATTTGAAGCCAACGTTGGGGCCCCCAACCAATCTTATTTTCTTGTCCTTGGAACCAACCCGTCTGGATTTCCGTCAACACATCTGCACCAATACCGTCTGTTCCCAAGATCGTATTCTTTGGAAACTGATGTACAGGAGCATACCCCACAGAGTTGTTCATATTGCTTCGTGGCTGATGAGCTATCCAGGCTCCTGCATCTACGATACGTTGTAGATCGTCAGCGGAAGAGTGGACACAGTGAGCCAGAATGCTTCCAGGTCGCAAAGCCCCTAAGCGTTCGAGTCGTAAGACAGGATTCTCCTTGGTCAGGATGGTATCATCGATCGCTTCCGCCACATGGATATGCAATCCAACACCAGCGTCACGGGCCAGATCGGCACAACGACGGAGCGTTTCATCCGACAAGGTAAAGTTTGCGTGTGCACCGATCAACACAGCTCTCTTCCCGCCCGAATTTTTTCCGACAGGCCGAGAGAGTAATTGTTCATGTGCTCGAAGCCCCGCATTTCGACGGCTATCCCCGCCGCGGTCTGTGACTTCGTAGCAAAGGATCCGACGTAACCCGACTTGCTCCAAACCGTCATCAATGACCAGCAGACTCTCATCGATAGCGTTAGGAGAGGCGTGATGATCGATAAGAGTGGTGACTCCAACACGCAAAGCTGAGACCGCTCCAACACTCGCTGAGATCTGAACAGCTTCGCGATCGAGAGCACGATCCAGTCGCCACCACACTTTGTCCAGCATATCTCCAAAAGAGATGGGGGCGGAAGTTGGCATCGGCATACCACACGATAACGCCGAATAGAGATGAGTGTGTCCACAGACGAGACCCGGCATCACCCAATGCCCACGCAGTTCCTCCACCGTTTCGTCAGAGGCGGGTTTAAGACCTTCTCCAACCTCAACAATCACACCGTCGCGAATTCGGATATCACCTTGTCCAACAAGAGGTGGGTCCCATTGCATATACGTGACATCGCACAACAACCAGTTGCCTGAATGAGTCTCACTCATCTATCTCATACACCTATTCCAACACAAGTCAGCATATCTGACATACCGACTTCAACACAAGTCAGCATATCTGACATACCGACTTCAACACAAGTCAGCATATCTGGCACACCGACTTCAACACAAGTCAGCATATCTGGCATACCGACTTCAACACAAGTCAGCATATCTGGCATACCGACTTCAACACAAGCCAACACCAAGAGTTATCGCAACTTCAGTGTGGCTTTGTCCAACTCATCGACTTTGTCAGCTTCGTCTTTCCAGAACGCAGGCTCCCAAAGAGCGTTGAGATCCTCTAGAGTGCGTCCTTGTTGCTCAACCCAAGTAAAGTACTTTTGGTTGTGCCAACGACGACGGACATCCATTGTCGCCTCCAACTTCCAGGTTTCCGAGCCTGTACGGAACGACTCGATCCGCTTCTTTGCAACGTCTTGTGTCATCGGTCCCTTTTGCTGATTGAGGCGTTTCATCACAGAGGGATATCGGTCAAATCCATCGGTCGCAACGGTAAAGACGGCTTGTGATTCATCAAACTCATAGTAGCGAGCGGTCTCGATGGAGGCCAGGATATTACAGACACTGCTGATGCCGAAGATATTGTCCCAAGAGTCTAGCACATCCTGGGATATGCCCAGCTCCGAAGCGAGAACATCGCGTCCTTCTTGCAGAAGTTGGAGACCTTCCAAACAAGTCTGATCATCGACACAGAGCAACAGGTCCATGTTCCGAACATTGTGGATCCAAGTCACATGCTTGTCGCCAATGCCTTCAATGGCATGACCCCCGTAGCCAACATTAAAAAGGGTGGGACACTGAATCGGCTCAACGCCAACAATCCGACAACCAGGATACGAATCCTTTAAACGATCGCCTGCGGCGATCGTACCAGCACTCCCCATGGCTGAGACAAAAGCTGCCGGACCATTCGTTGCGACACCTTTTGTTCGAAGCTCCATCGCAAGCTCAACAGCACTTCCGCCTGTCACTTTGTGATGAAATCGATAGTTTCCAAATTTCTCAAACTGATTTTGGATCTTGTTGTTCGGGTCTTTTTTGAGTCCGTTGACGCAGTCGTAGATCTCTTTAACATTCGATTCACAACCGGGAGTCGCGATAATATCAGCCCCGTATCCACGAATTTTTTCGAAGCGCTCTGCGCTCATTTCTTCGGGAAGGACCACAAGGGAGTTGAAGCCCATACGAGGTCCAACAAAGGCACCGCCGATTCCATAGTTACCCGTAGAG
>JALTMC010000429.1:0-798 GCA_027005175.1 Myxococcales bacterium | reverse complement strand
AAAACCAGCTGGCAGCTTGGGTCCTCGAGTTCACCCGCAAGAAGGCTCTCACGAACACAGCTATAGACAGGCCCCACCTTATGGCTTCCTGTGGGGAAACCGTAAGCACACATCACAACAATAGGGCTTGCCACTCCAGTAAGTTCAGGAGGGAGAATCCGGTACTCGATTTCATTCTTTTCATTGCGCCAAGAGATCCGGAATAAATGAATGGGATCAAGGGGATCTTTGGCACACAGCGCTTGTTCACGAATATCCTCAGGCTGTGTCTCGGGATGCAGCAGTTCTTCCAAGGTAGGCAAAAGTGGCAATGACATGAAGACTCCTTTATGTTAAAACAGAATAGGACAAGGAAAAGAAGGCGGACAAGATAGCCTTATAAACACACAAGAACTAAACTATCTACCACAATATGATCTTCGAATCACCCCCTATCCAAAGCAAAGGGAGCGAGGCGTTATGTGTAGGAGCACTCTCAAACGATGTTAACGTACCAAAGAAAAGAAATGAATCAGGCTATAGTTCTCACTTTAGAGGGTCTCCTCAATTTACAGACAACTCGAATCCTCCAAAAAGAGGTCTCATTCTTAGAGAAGCAGCCTCTTCCTATTGTGATTATCGATGCAACTGCACTGAACCAAATCGACAGCGCGGGAGTTGGAACTCTTGTGTCGTTGTTTAAACTTGTCAAAGGACAAGACAAGAATTTTAAAATTGTCGGCTTGCATCGACAACCCCTGGAAATATTCAAATTACTCAATCTACATAAAGTGATTGTGCTTCACGAGACATTAGAAC
>JALTMC010000428.1:15556-16594 GCA_027005175.1 Myxococcales bacterium | reverse complement strand
TCGTAGAGGTTTCGCTTTCTTATGACCAACATTCCTACGTTTTGCTTTACTTCCTTGCCCCATCCCACTACAAATCAAGTCTGGACCACAAAGGCCAGTTGAGCCAATTCCCGCCGCTGGGACTTGACAAGGGCTTTAAGCTGAGTAGGATCTAGACTGTCAAGATCGTCAAGTATTACTCATTGGCGTGTTCCTTTCTGACAAGGTCGGATGCTGTAACATCCGACCTTCGTCGTTTAAGGACCGCCCGCCCCAACCATTATCCAGTGTATTCATTCGTATGATTGTGTTAACACTTTCACGAAAGAAAGTCGAACACATCGAATGGTCCTCCTGAAAGCCCATATTCAAAGAGTTGCAAGAGATTTAAACAAGACTCAAATGACGCTCTCAAGCCATCCGAAACAACAATTTTTCGCAAAAAGACTCTCAACAAGAGAGAAAAACTACCGCTGCGGAACAGGCTTGGTTCGAGAAGGAGCAACTTTTGGGGCAGCACGAGGAGTAATCCTGGGTGTAGGCTCTTTGGCTTCAACCTTCGCTTTTTTGGTACAGTTCACTCGAGCTTGATACAAGCATGTTGCATATCTGATTCGAAGTCGGTCACGACACAGACGATAACCATTGCGAGCCTGATACAAGCAGCCCATCTGCCCATCTACGGAGGCCCGATAACAACGCAGTCGGTCCTGCAAAGCCTGGCTTTTGCATCGATACCAACGAGCCCATGACTGTAACTTCAAATCGTGTTTGCAGTCCTTTTCACGAAAGCCTGCACGCCTTAAACATTGCTTCTTTTGCAACAATTGTTTGCTTTTGCATGCCAGCTTCTTGGCCTGGCAAATCGCGGAGCAAGCTGCCACAACATCACGAGAGCACACCGTACACTTGTGGTAACAATCTTTCCGACACTTGCCCAATGCATCCACACAAGGCGATGTGGTCTTGGGCTTTCGACATGTTGCCTCTGCCACCGTTCGAAGTTGCCGACATCGCGCCAAAGCAGCACGAGATGGTCTCTTTCGACGACAACGCTTA
>JALTMC010000428.1:0-15546 GCA_027005175.1 Myxococcales bacterium | reverse complement strand
TTTCTGGAGCATAATGCACTGGCGTGTGTTCGTTGTCCGCGACAGCCAGCTTTTACTGCAGCATAACTATGTTTGTTGCGACACAGATGACGACCCTGGTTCCTTGCATCTTTACAAGCGGCTCTCGCCTTTTTATAACAATGATCTTTGGCCCATGCTGTGCTTGTTCCACACCATATTATAAGCCCAGCAACCAAAACACTCGACACTTTCATATACGTTTCTCCCTACTGCAAAGACATCTCAAAAAATAACGTTACCTCTCGGAGTTCCCCACAAGAAGAGGGATGATACAACGAATAACCTACAACCAGGATGATACAACAAAGCACCTACAACCAGGATGATACAACAAAGCACCTACAACCAGGATGATACAACAAAGCACCTACAATGAGCCACAAGCCATTTGAATCTCGATCAACCATTTTGACATCCTTCCCCTCTCGAACCCACTTCGCTGTGGGTTCTACCATGTCTGCGCTCGGGAAGGGTTTTACACGACACCATTATAGGGTCTTTGCCTTGAAAAAAACACCCTACGGATCTGAATCACCGCTGCATCGACATTGTATTGTATTGACACGACCAGCCCACCTGTCTCGAAGTTTGGCAGAGCCACTTCAAGCTGCTGGAGCTTCCATTCTTTACTTTCCCACTCTAGCCATTGCTCCCATTATTCCTGCCCCCTCAGCCAGTCACATCCTCACAAACATAGAAAGATACGATGGGATACTACTCACCAGTCAGAACGCCGTCGAGTATTTTTTCAAACAAGTGCCACGATCCCTTTGCAACCAATGGCAGCAAACCAAGGTCCATCCAAGACTTCTTTGTGTCGGGCAAGCAACCGCTCGTGCTCTCGATACTTACGGTTTGAGTGCGAGTCATGTGGCAACCCAAGCCACAGCAGAGAATCTACTTCAAGAGCTTCTGCAAGAAGGGGTTCAAGGAAAGTATTTTTTATTTCCCTCTTCCATCGAGGCCAGACAACATCTCCCCCGAGGACTGAGGAAGAATGGCGCGACAGTGGAAGTCTGGCCCTTGTACCGACCTGTCTGTGCCAACACAGACCCGCAACCTCTTATAAAAAAGCTCAACCGTCGAGAAGTTGATCTCATCGTTGTGGCTAGTCCTTCGACTGTGCGTTTTTTGTTCATGTTGATCGAGCCCAACCTCTTGAAGGCTCCTGAAATACAATGGGCAGCCATAGGACCCACCACAGCACAGAGTCTTCTCGAACAAGGAATATCCTCCCCTCTTATTGCAAAACCCCCCGGTATTCCAGGACTCGTGAAGACACTCCTTGACCATTTCACTTGAATTCGTAGAACGTAGAACGCAGAACGCAGAACACGAAAGGAAGATATCGATATGTCAGAAGAGCGTTGGAAGAAAAGTCGAGAATGGTTGGAGCGAGCTGAGCAGATCATGCCGGGTGGTGTGAACTCTCCCGTTCGCGCATTTCGTTCGGTGGGTGGACATCCACCCTTTATCTGTCGGGCGAAGGGTGCCACCTTATGGGATGAAGATGGAAATCAATACATCGATTATATTGGCTCGTGGGGTCCTATGATTCTTGGCCATGCACACCCAGAAGTTACGGAAGCGATCCAACAGGCAGAGATGGTGCGACTTGTCAACTCCGGTACGGAAGCTACCATGAGCGCCATTCGTTTGGCTCGTGCAGCAACCCAACGCTCCAAGATCGTCAAATTCACAGGCTGTTATCACGGTCATGGAGATAGCTTTCTCATCGCTGCTGGATCTGGTGCCATGACCTTTGGAGTGCCCGACAGCCCAGGTGTGACACTCGAAACAGCGGCAAACACATTGCTCGCCCCCTACAATGATCTCAAGGCTGTACAGGATCTATTCTCTCAAAACCAGGGCGAGATCGCTGCGGTTATTTTGGAGCCAATCCCTGGCAACATGGGGCTCATCACACCCAAGGAAGGATTTCTCCAAGGATTGCGTGACCTCACAACCCAACACGAAAGTCTCTTGATCTTCGATGAGGTGATGACCGGATTTCGTGTCAAACCGGGTGGGGTGCAAGAACTTGTTGGGATCAAGCCCGATCTCACCACTCTTGGAAAAGTGATCGGAGGGGGCTTGCCTGTTGGTGCTTATGGTGGGAAACGAGAGCTGATGCAGATGATCGCTCCCAGTGGACCCGTCTACCAAGCCGGAACTCTCTCTGGCAATCCCCTCGCTGTTGCCGCAGGAATGACCACTCTTTCGCTCCTTCAAGGATCGGATGCTTACCAGATCCTTGAAGAACGCGGTGCAGCTCTTGAAGCAGGCTTTCGCAAAAATGCCCAAGACCTAGGACTCGATCTACACATCACACGTTATGGCTCGATGCTCTGTCTCTTCTTCCACCCTGGTCCAGTCACCGATTACGAAACCGCCAAACAGAGTGATACCGAGCGATTTGGACGGTATTTCCGTGCGATGCTCGAACGAGGAATTCATCTCCCGCCCTCTCAATTTGAAGTCATCTTTCTCTCCACAGCCCACACTCCCGACGATATCAATGCTACGATTAAAGCCAATCGCGAGGCTCTTCAGATAGCATTCGCTTGACATCATGGGTTCCATGGGAGAATGCTGAATCGTTTTTCCCTATCGCGAAGCTCTCCCAATCGCATTCGCTTGACATCCTCCCCCACCCAATCCAGGCAAACACCCTGTAGATTGTGCCGGGTCTGCGGTCGGGAGGGTGTTTCTTCGCCCGCAACATAAGACCTTTTCTTTTCAGAACGATGTCTGTCTCCAAACTCGCGTCTTGGCCTTTGCAAGAATTGCTGATTTTTTGCCTCTGTCCAGGTGGATCGGTAGACTTTGTTTTAACGAAAAAGAATGTCGATGAAATGATGTGAATATGATGAACAGGAGAGAAAAAGTAATGCGACGACGCCGCCGGAACCGATCCAAGCTACGCCGCCCCAACCCAATCATGATAGTCATCAGTATCGGGCTCGTCGCAGCCGTTGCAGCGTTAGTCTTTTTGCGCAACCCCACGCCCCAACAAAAGAGTGTGGAAACAAGCAAGAACCGCGCGCTGGTGGTGCAAGCCCAAAAGCCTCAAAGCCTCCAGGATAGCGACCGTACAACGCAAGGTTCACAGACATTGTCTGCAACAGTCATCGGTGCCTTGCCCCACAGTTTACGCCGTATCACCAGTAGAGAGAAGGCGAAGCTTTTGTCAGCCCTCTCGGCGAGATTGTTAATCTGGAAGGTCGATCTACGCCGGGGCCTACGCCGGGGAGACAAGATAAAGATGGTATATCGCCCCGTTAGCAAACAGAGCAAATACCAGATCGAAGCCATGACATACAAAAGCCTCAAACACGGTAAGATCTTTCGTTTTTATCGATTTAAGCCTCGCGGTCAAAAGTTTGCTGTCTACTATGACGAAAAGGGACGTAGCGTGGAACAGTACCTCGAAGACTCGCCCATGCGCACCTATGAACAAGTCACGTCGATCTTAAAGATGCGCCCCAAGCACAAGGGTGTTGACTTCAAAGCTCCCCAGGGTACCAAGATCTATATGCCATGGAGAGGCCGTGTGATCAGCAAGAACTGGAACGTCCGCTACAACGGTTACTGCTTAAAGGTAGAGTTCACAAACAAGCGTTGGAGAGGCAATCGCGTCCACGCACTCTTCTTACACCTGCACAAGATCATGCCCAATATTCGACGCGGCAGGATCATTGCAGCAGGGGCTCCGATCGCAGAAGTAGGAAACACCGGACGCTCCACTGCAGCTCATCTGCACTACCAGACACAAACACCACGAGGTCGCATCATCGATCCCTACCGACTCCACAACACATACCGACGCAACCTACCTGGCCGTCATGCTGAAAGCTTCCAACGTCAACGCCGCTCCCTCGATCGTATCCTCAAACAAGCAAAAGCCAGCCCACATAACAATCGGGTTGTTCGAGGAGACGACCAAGACGACGACTAGGACGACGACCAAGACGACGACTAGGACGACGACCAAGACGACGACCAAGACGACGACTAGAAACTCCGCTCTGTCGCTCTCCCCCTGAAAGCTTCAAAAAAAGATGAACTGCTATATCGAGGAATGACATGGCGGGAATTTATGAGGATGGAACTTATCTCACCAATAACCCTTCTTGGCACGAAGAGGATTCAGCATGGAAAGCCGAGAAGATACACCATATGATGGAAAGGAATTCTTTGGCACCAACAAGGGTTGGTGAGATTGGATGTGGAGCAGGAGAGATCCTTAACCAGTTGGTCTCGAAGTATGATGGGACGGTCGATTTTTTTGGCTATGAGATCTCCCCACAAGCATTTGAACTGTGCAAGACGAAGTCAAAAGATCACTTATTTTTTGAGTTATCCGATTTATTGAAAGAGGATCGTACTTATTTTGATATTGTCATGGCCATTGATGTTTTTGAACATGTAGAAAACTACTTTGATTTTTTGAGAGAACTCAAAAAAAAAGCAGAATACAAGATATTTCATATACCTCTTGAGCTATCCGTTCAAACCGTTCTTCGCTCATCTCCAATCATTCGAAATAGAAAAAATCTCGGACATATTCACTACTTTACCAAGGAAATAGCATTGGAGACCTTAAAGGATACAGGTTATGAGATTATCGATTATTTTTATACTGGAGGGTCTATCGAATTACCCAACAGAGGATGGAAAGCCAACCTGCTGAAGATCCCCAGGAAGATAGCGTTCTTTATCAACCAAGACTTAACGGTGAGGATCTTGGGTGGCTATTCACTGCTGGTTTTGGCCAAGTAGGACGACCATTAATAAGCATCCTCTGGGGCGAGATTGTCGAAGCGAGTGTATTCACGGATGAAGCGAAGTCGAACCGTACCAATAGGACCATTTCTTTGCTTGCCGATGATGATTTCAGCCACGCCTTTGTCTTCCGTATCTTCATGGTAAACTTCATCCCGGTAAACAAACATGATGACGTCTGCGTCCTGCTCAATGGCTCCACTATTATGGGATGTTATAGCATTTGCGAGATAGCACGAATCACCGGGGACTGTCAGATCATAAACATTTTTGATACCGATATTCTCAATGCGCTTAATGCTATCCCAGAAGAAGTCACTTGAAGCCCGTTCTCTTAACTCTCTCTCATCGAGAATCTCTGCATATTCATGACGCAGGCTTAGGGAAGAGCAAAAACTGTAATGTGGTGTTCCAGCATGTGGGACACCACATGTCTCAGCCACCTGACGGCCTGAAATGCTTTGCTCTTGCATTGTTGCTTTCACTGTTTCAAAGACTTGATGAGGCGAAGCATCAACATTCGGAGGAGAAAGAACATCCACGAAAGCATCTGAGAGCTTTCGTACTTGCTCAGCACAGGGTTCAAATCCACCAACCAAGGTGAGGAATTCTCTCTGCTTGGTGGAGCCTGTCACTTTTACGTGATAGCAAAGCCTGCCCTCTTCATCCTGGTCAGCTTCGGCAATACGAGCGATAATGTTGAGGCGAAGTAACAAATCTGCCACATCCTGTGCCAACCCTGAACTGGTAGTAGCATAACAAAGACGATGGTGATCTTTTCCACGTTCACGAGTCCAAACACAACCATCTGCAGCCCAAAGGTGCCGGAGCAAGATAGCGATCTTCTCATTACTTAATTGGAAGGCTTCTTCTGGGATGCGTTTTTGGTGAGAGGCTTGGTTAAAGAGACCTATATTGCGAAACCACTTGTTTACACCAGCGGAATGCCAGCGGTTCCCATTGCCGCTGATGAGGAGTTGGTGCCGACCTTTTCCATCGTTGTATCGCTTGACTTCACAACCAAACTCTTCTCTTGCCGCTTGGGCCACAATCGCGCTGTTTTCTTCAGAGGCTGTGGTATATCGCATCGGCTGGCCTTTGAGAAAGCTGCCATTGCCGAGCATGTGACCGAGGAAAGCGACACGAAGGTCAGACCAATCGAGTGTATGCTTGGGTTCAGGGACTCTTCGAGCCATGGCCAGTTGGTCGCCAATCTGGAGGTCGCCGACACGACGCCATCCATTGGGTCCGAACAGCCGATGTTTTGCAGTACACTTAATCGAGCGACCACTGGTAAGTTGAACCTCAAGAACTTCACGCTCCCCCACACACCAGACCTTGTCTGCGAGTGAGGGCCGAATACGACCTTCGGAGTTTGCAGAGAGAACCATCGGGGTTTGCCCCACAAGATCTTCCATGGGAACACGCCGTCCGTCAGCCAGCCACACAAGAGTATCACCTGTGACGCACTCACGAAGGTCGGACATAACAGGGCGTTTGTCGGGTCGGCGCTCCAGAGAGCGGTTGAGCTGTGAGAGGGCGACCACAGGAACTTTGAGTTCTTTGGCAAGAGCTTTCAGACCCCGAGAGATCTCCGAAATCTCTCGTTCACGACTACCACCAGGAGTGTCACCCTTCATAAGTTGCAGGTAGTCGATCACGACAAGACCGAGTCCTCCCAACTCCATGGCCAGGCGTCGACATTTGGCACGCATCTCCAATGAGCCGATATCGCCTGAATCATCGATATAGATCTGAGACTGCGCCAGTTCTGTTGCAGCTTGTGTTAAGCGTGGAATATCACTTTCTTTCATATGCCCTGTGCGCATACGTCCCGCATCGACACGCGCTACGGCTGTCAACATACGCATAATTAACTGTTCTTTGCTCATCTCCAGAGAGAAAATGGCGACAGACTTATTGTCGAAAAGGCCAGCATTCGTTGCAATGTTCAGGGCGATGGCGGTTTTTCCCATTGATGGCCTTGCGGCTAGAATGATCAGATCGGAGGGTTGAAGACCACAGGTCATTTTGTCAAAATCTTCAAAGCCAGTCGCAACACCTGTGATGCGTTCTTTTCGATGGTACAGCTGCTCGATCGTCTCGAAGGCCGTGCGAACGATATCTTTGGCATGTGTGAGACCTTCCGTCGTGCGATCATCCCGGATATCAAAGATCTGGCGTTCGGAGACATCCAAAAATGCCATCACATCTTCAACATCTTCGTAAGCTTCAGAGATAATATTTGTAGAGATCTCGATCAACTGACGCAAAATGGATTTTTCACTTACGATCTTTGTGTAGTACAAGACGTTGGCGATCGCAGGGATCTGGTCAGCCAGCTCAGAAAGGTAGATGATACCACCAGCTTCCTCCAGCTTTCCTTGAATACCGAGCATATTCGCAACAGAGATCACATCGATAGGATCGGTGTTTCGTTCAAGCTCCATCATCGCTTCAAAGATAAGCTGATGTTTTTCCAAGTAGAAGTCAGAACCTTTGATCTCTGTCAGGACCTGATGTAGGGAGTCATTGAATAACATGACAGCACCCAGTACAGCACGTTCCGCTTCAATATTCCGTGGTGGTGTGCGATGTTGTAGAGCTTGCAGACGCTCTTCCGGGCTCTGCTTCTCTTTTTTACGAGATGTAAACTCATTTCTTTGCTGTGTCATCGTCTCAATACCCTGTTCCTTGGCAGCAGCTTCTCTTTCGATCAGATGACATTCTGGCAACAATGTCAATGCGAGAAAAGGACGGACAGAAAAAAGGGCATGGAAATCCATGCCCTAAAATAGAAGCAGGGTTGTCGGGAAAAAACTCTTCCCACACAACCCAGTTCTCTGTGTAGTCTCTGTCGATTTTGACAGAGACTACAAACGATGTTTATTCAGAAACAACCCAAACTTTAACTGTAGCACTCACTTCGGGATGTAACTTCACTTCACAATCATACACACCAAGCTTTTTCACGCTGTCGTCCATCGTGATCTGACGGCGATGAAACTTGTAACCTTCTCCACGTAACTCTTCAGCGATGTCACGTGCATTGACAGAACCAAAGATACGGTCTTCCTCACCCACCTGACGGCGAATGGTGACAGAGATCTCTTTGAGTTCTTTGGCCAGCTTAAGAGCTTCCCGCTTTGCCTTTTCTTGGCGCAGAAAGATCTGATGCTTTTCGTGTTGAAGTTGACGGACATTTCCTTCATTAGCTTTGGCAGCCAGACCACGAGGCAACAAATAGTTGCGGGCGTATCCAGCAGCGACGGTAACAATGTCACCAGCATCACCCAATGTGGAAATATTTTCTCGCAAAATGAACTTCACGGTATCACCTCATAATTTCCCAAAAGGTCAGGGGTTAGCCATCGATAATGGTAAAAGGCATCAGACCAAGAACACGAGCACGTTTGATCGATCGTGCGAGTTCTCTTTGGTGCTTTGCACAGTTACCTGAAATACGTCGGGGAATGATCTTGCCTCGTTCCGTAACAAAGTATTTCAGCAGCATAGGCTCGCGAAAATCGATACGAAGTGTTGGGTCTACACAAAAACGACAGACTTTACGGCGGCCAAAGGGACGACGTCGCCGAATGATCGCAGGCACACTATCACGACGATCCGGACGGGGCGCGCCAATCGGCTCATCTGCCTTTTTTCGGTCACTGATGGGAGCAGCGGACTCTCTATTCTCAAGATCCTGGCTCATAATTGAACTCCTTCATTGATGAATATTTGATGATTCAGAATAATCCTGTTCACCTTCTGGCCAAAACTCTCTAGGAGTTTTCAACCATCCGTAAACTCAAGCCTCTGCCGAGGCAGCCTCAACAGCCGCCTCATCAGAGCTTGCTTTTTCAACGGACTCTTCCTTCGCATCACGAGCACTTCGTTCGTTACGATCATTGCGAGGACCTCTGGAACCACGATCACCACGATCACCACGATCAACGTAATCACGACGGGTACGACGCTCATAACGATCGCCTTCATCACGTCTGGGCTCAGTTTTAATGAGTTCTTCCTGGGCCAACTCTTCTTCAGAGAGACCCTCAGACACTTTCATGCTGTAGAACTTCATCACTTCATCAAGCATCCGGAAGATCCGCTCTAATTCAGCGACAACTCCAGGTGCACCAGCATACGTAATTTGCTGGTAGTGTGCTTTCGAGTGTTTTTGCACTAGATAAGCGGTTTTACGAACACCCCAATCATCGAAACGCAGCACTTTTCCACCGCTTGCCTGGATAATACCATCCAAACGAGCGAAGAGCTGTTGCTGTTTTTCTTCGGTCAGGTCTGCACGCACGACATAAACGGTCTCGTACTTTCTGAGCTTCACGAAAACCTCCCTTTGGTCTTTTTCGGCCCACCGCCAGATTGGAAGCGAGCAAGGAGAAAAAAAGAAAGAAGGACAATGGCTCTTCCACTGTCCCTCTCCTCTACAAATAGCTAGCGCCTTTTTAATTAACGCTTCGCAGGAACTTTTGCAGCACGTCGTGCCGCTGGAGCAGAAACTGGACGTGCTACCGGACGAGCCACCGGAGCTACCGGACGAGCCACTGGAGCTACCGGACGAGCTACCGGAACTACTGGTCGAGCCACCGGAACTACTGGTCGAGCCACCGGAACTACTGGTCGAGCCACCGGAACTACTGGTCGAGCCACCGGACGAACCACTGGAGCTACCGGACGAGCTACTGGAGCCGCCGGACGAGCCACTGGGGCCCGGAGAGCAGGAGCTACGACACGACGAGCTGCGGGAGCCACGACACGACGAGCTGCGGGAGCTACAACGCGACGAGCTGCGGGAGCTACGACACGACGAGCTGCGGGAGCGGGAGCAGCTTTGACAACAGTGCGTACTTTCGTCGCAGAGGCTTTCCCTTTCTTGATGTCTTTCTTATGAAAATTGATCAAGGAAGGAGCCATAACCAATGCGATCACACTGATCAGTTTGATTAAGATATTGAGGGAAGGACCTGCGGTATCTTTGAACGGATCGCCAACAGTGTCGCCAACAACAGCGGCTTTGTGTGCATCAGAGCCTTTACCGCCAAACTCACCCATTTCGATATACTTTTTGGCGTTGTCCCAAGCACCACCGGCGTTGGACATAAAGATGGCCATCAACACGCCGGAGACGGTTGTACCTGCAAGCAAACCGCCGAGAGCAGAGAGGCTTAGAAAGCCGACAGCAATGGGGGATATAATCGCCAGAAGGCCAGGCAAGATCATCTTGCGAAGTGAAGCCTTGGTAGAGATTTCAACACACTTGGCGTGGTCAGCTTTGACACCCTCTTTTCCTTCTTTAAGGCCGGGGATTTCACGGAACTGACGGCGAACTTCTTCAATCATGTCTTTCGCAGCGGCACCCACAGCGTCCATTGCAAAAGCAGAGAAGAGAAAAGGCAACATACCACCAACAAGGAGTCCAATCATCACTTCAGGATTTGTGATATTGAAAGAGACAGAAGCATTTGCAGCAGTCAATGTTGATTGGAACGAGGAGAACAAAGAAAGAGCAGCCAGGGCAGCGGAGCCAATCGCAAAACCTTTTCCGATAGCTGCGGTGGTGTTACCCACAGCGTCCAATTTGTCAGTACGACCGCGAACTTCGGAGCCAAGCTCAGCCATTTCAGCGATACCGCCAGCGTTATCAGCGATGGGTCCGTATGCATCAACAGCCAGTTGAATACCGGTGGTGGCGAGCATACCCAAAGCAGCAACAGCGATACCAAAGAGTCCAGCGAAATGATAGGACAAGCCAATCGCGGTGGCGAGCACCAAAATCGGACCAGCGGTGGACTGCATACCAACACCAAGACCCGAGATAATGGTGGTCGCGGAACCCGTTTGACTTTGGTCAGCGATATGACGAACAGGCTTGAATTTATCTGCGGTGTAATACTCACAGAGGAGACCGATCAGGGTACCCGCAAACAAACCAATCGTAACAGAGTAGAAAACATTCAAGCCTGTGATGGTTTTGCCCGAGAGCACAGCACCAGCTGCGGGGAACAAGTAAGAACACATCGCATAGGTCACACCGATCATGATGAAGAGTGCGCCGAAAGTTCCACGGTTGAGAGCTTTCTGTGGATCACCACCTTCGGAGGTGCGAACGAAGTAGGTACCGCCGATAGAGACGATGATTCCAGCAGCCGCCAACAGCAAAGGCAACAAGATAATGTGGAGGTCGGGTTGACCAGCAACAGTCATTGTTGCGCCGAGGACCATAGCACTTACGATGGAAGCGACATAGGACTCAAAGAGGTCAGCTCCCATTCCAGCGACGTCACCGACGTTATCACCAACATTGTCAGCGATCGTTGCAGGGTTGCGTGGATCATCTTCGGGAATTCCTGCTTCCACTTTACCAACGAGGTCAGCACCAACATCAGCCGCCTTAGTGTAGATACCACCACCAACACGAGCAAACAGGGCGATGGAGGAAGCCCCCAGGGAGAAACCAGCAACAACGGACAGCAAGGTACGCAGTTCTTCCGGTGTTTTGTAGCCAAACTTCATCGCATAAAGGCCGAACAGGATCGATAAGCCGAGGACCCCGAGACCGACGACAGCCATACCCATAACAGTACCACCGGCGAAAGCGACACCCAATGCTTTGTTGAGGCTTTCGCGAGCACTTGCAGCCGTACGAACGTTGGCCAGGGTCGCGACAGACATGCCAGCCCAGCCTGCGATGGCACTGAAGATAGCTCCGACCAAGAAGGAAACGGCCACAAAGGCATGTGTGTTGGGTCGGCCATCATTGAGGACCCACAGGAGAACAAATACGATGATGACAAAGATCGAGAGAATTTTGTATTCGGCAGAAAGAAACGCCATGGCACCTTCACGGATATAACCCGCGATCTCTTTCATTCGATCAGTACCAGCATCTTCTTCCCGAATTTGACGGGCCTTCATAAAAGCAAAATACAGACCTGCAAGGCCAAAGAGAGCACACAAGGTGACGCTCCCGTATAGAAAGTTCATAGTCAAGACTCCTTTTCAAGTGCCTCGCATTTTCTGAATAGCGAGGAAACAAACAGTCAGTCATTCAACACGAAATGAAGTCCAGAAAGACCCGGCAGCCTTAAGAAGGTCCAGAGGGATCGCTAGGATTCCCCATCACCAGGAGGCTATTGTTCCTTTACGGGTTTCTCGGACACTGGAGCAGGGAGGCGACGACTATTCCACAAGTTCATGGCCTGAACCAGGCCTTCTTCGCAACAACAACGAATCATTTGAACAGCTTGCTGCACAGAAGCCTCCCACATTTCCTCTTGTGGAGGAGATGGTGGACACAGCACAAAATCAGAGATGGAAACGGAGGGTTCGGAAGGACGGCCGATACCAAATCGCAAACGGGGGTAGTCACGAGTGTCAAGCCACTCACTGATCGACAACAATCCCCGATGTCCTGCCTCACCACCACCTCTTTTAAACTTCAAGCGGCCTAAAGAGAGTTCCAGCTCGTCGTGAATCACCAAAACGTTTTCAGGATCAACGTTATAGTATCTTGCGAGAGGAGCAACTGCTTCGCCGCTCAAGTTCATATAGGTTTGGGGTTGGACCAAAACAACCTCAACACGACCCATCTGGGTCACGCCTCCAACAGAGTTGAAGCGTTGTGGTTGAAGGGACAACCCCAATTCTTTAGACAAAGCATCAACAACATGAAATCCAGCGTTGTGACGATCATGTTTGTAGCGCGAGCCTGGATTCCCCAAGCCCACAATGACCCATCTCACCTTGGATTCCTTTCAACAAGCACAACAGTATATTATGCCTCTGTTGCTTCTTCTTCGCCATCTTCTTCCGCCACTTCTTCCACTCCTTTGGGAGCTGAAATGGTGACAAGAGTCAGTTTGACATCATCAACATAGCTCAGACCTTCAGGCAACACAACATCACCCACATGCAGAGCTTCGTTCAAGCCAAGCCCAGTCACATCAACACTAATCTGTGTGGGGATCTTGTTGGGCAGACACTCGACCACAATTTCGCGTCGAATCACATCAGCGATACCGCCCTCAATCAGCCCGATAGGACGGCCATCATAGGACAGCTTCACAGGAACATGCACAGGCTTGTCGAGAGAGACCAAGTTAAAATCCACATGCATCACAGAGCGGCTGATGGGCTCGCGTTGAAGTTCACGAAGCATAACCAGGGTGTCGGGGATATCACTGTCTGCAAAATCCAACGTAACCAAGGCATTTTTACCGTGTTTGCGAAGGATCTGAAGCAAGTTAGCTTCCTCAAGGTCAAAATGTAGGGGTTTGTTCCCGTCTGCGTAGGCAATGGCAGGAGCCCGCCCATCTCGTCTCAGTTTGCGAGCGCCGCCTTTTCCAAAACTTTGCCGCTCACGTACCGACAGTATATTTGCATCCATCGCGTTGCAAGCTCCTCTTTGTCGATCAATCGAAGGAAGATAGTTAAGTAAAAAAAAAGAGAAGCAGCCGCTTCTCTAAGATGTCAAAAGAACCATGAGATTCTCAGCATCAGCTGCTTGATTTATGAAAAGCTTTGCTTTCTTTAAGAAAAGCCAGCTTTTGGAAGAATCCCTCCTTCTCTCTTGCAAAAGAAACAAGGACTCAAGACACAAAGATAGAGATGGAGCAAAAGCCCTCCCAGAAGGAGAACTTTTGTTCCATCTCTACAGAGCTGGGGTGGTAGGATTCGAACCTACGAATGTCGGACCCAAAACCCGATGCCTTGCCGCTTGGCGACACCCCAATCAACTCCCCTTGGATTGCTCCAAAGACAATCGATATGCTTTAGTTGTCAACACCAACAACGGGGCTGCTCTCTGTCTTGATATCGAGCAACGTCCCTGCTGTAGCTGTAGACAAGATGGAAGAAGGCTCAGAAGAAAGATGTGCTGGGGACTCACTGCCCATCTCATCTCGGTACGCTTCCAAAATAACCTGCTCCATTTCCCGACGGGTATCGCTGTTCAGTGGATGTGCGATATCTTTGAATGACCCGTCTCGCGTCTTTTTGCTTGGCATCGCGACAAACATGCCGTTTTTGCCATTAATAACCTTCAAGTCCCGGACAATAAAACAGTCGTCCAAGGTTATGGTAACATAGGCTTTTAGTTTTTCCTCTTCTACGGGAAAGACCTTAACCTCGGTGATCTGCATCAACTGCTCCCTTCCAGATTGAATAATCCTGCTGTTGTGGCCTTGAGCCACGCAAGAGTCAGCTTGTTGTTTGATAGCCTGTTGAATCAGAACCCCAGAACTCTGGGGATTATTTGCATCCATTTACAAGTCAGGAATGATATAGCCGATTCTTTGGAGAGAATCAACTGATTTTTTACTCTGAACTTGACCCAGATTTTGGGGCTATCAGAAGTACCCAACGAGCAGAACGACAAGGCTATACTATTATCAAAAAATATTGTCAAGATTTTTTTGGCATGTTCCCATGCGAAGGAAAACGCACATCCTCTAAAATTCTATTTATGTTGGGTTTTCCCCTACGCCCCTCGATTCACTTTTAACGATGGTCGTGTTCGAATCTTCTTCCACTTGCTCTTCCACATGAACATGTTCTTGTAAGATCTTTCTCAACCTCTCCAAATAAGACTCATGCTCTGGCGCTGAGATGTCACCTCGAAGTATATCTTTCTTCAGCTCCATAGCCCAACGAGCCAACAAGCCAGAAGCCTCACGATACCGCGTATCTTCAGAGATCAAACGAGCAAAGACTCTGCGTTCCAGCATCTCGCGATCGATCCTTCCATCCTCAAGCAAGAAATCATCTTCTCCCCCGAGCTTTCGTGGGATGGTTCGGTTGTGATGACGAAAGATCGCTGCATCGAGCTGTTCCACAATCCATGGTTCTAGCTCAGCAAAGGGGATCGCAGAGAAAGGAAAACCAAGCGTACCATTGAGTTCCAGGTAACAGATCGGATCGACAAAAGGAAGATCGCTTGGGAACTCTCGCTTTGTGGATGCAAGCTTGCGCTTCCCCTCACCCAGTACAAGATCTCGAATGGCCTGCTCGAGTTGTTCGGGGGTGTTGTACAAATCACATGACAGCGACAACCAGACAACAGGCCGTCGTCGATAATCGGTAAGGTGCTCCGCCTCCACAGAGATAGTAGGATCGAGCGTAACCGTGACACGAAAGACCCCGTGCGTCTCGAAATAATCGCTAATCTTGGTCACCTCCAAAGAGCCGGGATTAAAGATCCAGTTCTGTCTCTCATACTTCTTGTGAATGTGACCCAGTGCCAGGTAATGAACATAGGGGCGCAAGAGCAAGAATCTTTCGAACTCTGCACCTCCCGATGCAGAGCCTACATAATCGGTCAGCCCACCGTGAAACATCAGAATGGAAAACTTCGCAGGAGGCAAAGCAGCCAAGCCTGTGGCGATCTTGTCGAGCATGGCATCAGCACGAGTGCCGTACCACTGCGTTCCAATCACGCGAACACCGTTGGGGAAGTCATAGTAGCCACCACTGAGAGACTCCTCCTCCCAGGGTTCAAAGAGAACCTCGCCTCCTTCGATTTGATCCTGGAGATAGATCAAAAACTCTTCGCCCGCGAGATACTCGTACCAATTGGGCTCACCACGATACCGATGTTGTGCAGTATCGTGATTCCCCTCGGAAGCAAAGACGGGGATCTTGTGCTCCCGCAACAAGCTAAAGACGTGTGATGCCCGCGACAATGTAATGGGTTGCAGGTTCCGACTATCAAACAGGTCACCG
>JALTMC010000427.1 GCA_027005175.1 Myxococcales bacterium | reverse complement strand
TATCTCTAACATCCAGTGTCCAATCCGAGCCAACACAGAGATAGACAGGACCTTCCGTCAGGGTCGAAACGATACGCAGCCCATCCAGAAAGACCTCCTCCTGACCTTCCATCACCTTGGCCACCGAAGGAGCCAGAGGGTTCGTATCAGTGGCTGTCACAAAGAAAGCCTGGCAGGTCTCACTGGGAGAAGGTATGCGGCTAAAAGGTCGCTGACGAATCGCAGTCCAAAGACCGGACTCCGCAAGCAACGCCCGCGCCTTCTCCCCCGTCACCGCGCGGACAGGCCCTTTGCTATAACTGGAATAAGACACCTCCTCTTGCGTTGAGGCAGCACTTATCTCCGATTTTCCCAACTCAATCACCAACGACTGAAAGACACGTCTTTCACCGCGATGGATGGCAGTCACCTTGCCAGCTCCTGGAGCTGTAAAGCGAATTCCCTCACTCTTGCGGTCTTCAAAGAGCAACTGACCTCGCTTAACAAAGTCACCCTCTTTCACGTGCATACGCGGCTTCATGGTGGGGTAGTCATGGCCGACCACCGCCACATGACTGACCTGAGCGCCCGCTCTAATATCGTCTTGTTTGGGCTCGCCCGTAATAGGTAAGTCCAACCCTTTCCTTACTCGATGCAGTGCCATATATTCCTCACTGAAAGCTTGTTATGTCTTTCACTGTTCTCGTGAAACCAACACAAAGGTGCTTACTTAAAACCCTACTTGCTGTACTCACATCAGCACACTTTTTACTTGAAGAAGATCCCTTCAACTACGATGCGAGGAGCCAAAAATATCAAAACCCATGAACACGGAGAGTCGCACAAAGCGAATTCAGTGCCTGAAGACATACTCAAAAAAGCAGAACAATGCTTATTTTCTCTGCATTCTTCATGATTTAGACAAGACTTGCCTAAGCGTATCCTGTTTTGCAGTTCGGTAGACTACTCACGCAGAGCAAACAAGTCAAGGTGAAGTTCAAAAAGTTGTAAACCACACGAAAGAATACCTCTGTTTCGGAAGAAATTCCATTCTCTAAGCTATTGTTCAAAAAGACAAACAGTGACTCCCTCAAATTGTCATCGATTTGTAACATAACCCATACAACCCAACACACAAAACTGTCATTCGTACACAACTCTATTCTATAGTTTGCCGGTAGGAAACCAGAATGTCTCCGCCTTTTTGAGCAGAACGAAGATGCGATTTTCAACCAACGAAGCTCCAAGAGAAGAGCGAAGGACGCACCGGATGTCCAACACAAGGTTGAAACTGTGGTAGGATCTGATGTATCTGAGAATCGTAAAGTAACAGAGAGACATGGGAGAAGAGAGTTGAAAGAGAAACATATACGAATTCGAATCGAGCAGTGTTTGGTGTTAGCTAAGGCTTCGAATTGTCCTCGACGAAAGTTTGGCGCCTTGCTCCTCGATCCCGATCGAAATGTGGTCTTGATGGATGGTTACAATGGTGGTCCACGCGGAGGGGGAGACCTGTGTGGGGGTGATGTATGTTTGCGAGACACTCAGGGGATTAAGTCGGGTACGATGATGGAGATCGGCTGCCATCACGCTGAAATGAATGTCATCTGCAACTGTGCGGCCTCCGGGGTTCCCACCAAGGGAGCCTGGCTTGTTGTCACAGGCGAACCATGTATGATGTGTGCAAAACTTATCCACCATGCCGGTATCAAGAAGGTTCTCATCGTCGGTGGAGGATACATGGGTGCCAATGGTGTCGAATACTTAAACAATCACGGTGTTGACGTTCTCCCTGTAGAAGGTCCACAGGACCCAAGACTCCAAGAACCTGACTTGGTCGAGTGAAAACGTGTCATTCATTGGCTAAAAGCATGTGCGGACTCGATCGGAGAAGGAGATCCAGCAGCCCAACCTGGGAAAGTGAAACTTAAAGAACTTCAAAGCAATGCTCATGGATGTCTGAAGGAGATCCAGCAGCCCAACCTGGGAAAGTGAAACCGTGTCATCGAGAGCATCTCATACCCATTGACGCTCTCCTTCACCAGACCCGGACGACTCTGCCTGAAAGTGTATCAGCGAGACGCTGCGCGACGTTGGGAAAAATATTGACATTTTTCACTGTCATGGTTTGATGTCAGGAAGAAAATCTATTGTGGGAGCATCGTATGAGAGAAAAAGTAGAAACATCAGAAGCATCATTACACAGACAGAAAAGCCAGAGTAAGCTCTGGCGACAAGGAACCATGATGCGCCAAAGTCAGTTGCAGAGAATCATGATCGGGATTGTGACTCTGTTTGGATTGATGGGCTCGGGTGCAGTGTACGGAAACAAAGGGCAAGTCACGAAGGGAGAGACAAAGACGTTATCATTTGCAGTGGTGGGTGATATTATGATGTCACCCAGGATGCTGCGAGGAGCCTTTGATTGGTCTTGCAAGTGTTATAAATTTGGGCCGATGTTTTCGCATATCAAGCCTTGGATCGCCAAGGCTGATGTTGCAATAGGCAATCTCGAAACGACATTTCCCGGCCCCAAAGGCGGCTATACAGGCTTCCCCTTTTTTGGTGCTCCCGATGAACTCGGCAGAGAACTCAAACGTGTTGGCTTTGATGTATTGATTACAGCCAACAATCACATCTTTGACAAAAAAACAGCCGGACTTGTGAGGACTTTGAATGTACTTGACCGAATGAAGTTTCAGCATGTTGGAGTGTACCGCAGTTTAAAAGAAAACAAGGGCAAACGATTTATTGTCATACAAAAAAATGGTATTCGAATTGCATTGCTAGCTTATACTTCCCATGTCAATAGCTATCACAGCTTGAGAACTCTCAAAAAATACCACGTCAATTATATGCGCTACAAAGAGATCAAAAGAGACCTACAAGCCGTTCGCAAACATAAGTTTGATATGGTTGTGGTGTATATGCACTCCTGGCCCGAACACAAGAACTTTCCACACCCCTACCAAAAAAAGCGAGTGGGTTGGTTTCTAAAGTGGGGCGCAGATATGGTATTGGGAAGCCATCCACATGTTGTTCAGCCCATTACCATGCTCAAAGTACGCGACAAATTTAATGTGACAAAGCATCGACTGGTGGCCTGGTCCCTTGGAAACTTCGTGTCCAGTATGAGTAGCTTTTATTCGAGGGGAAGCATCATGTTATTCTTCAACCTGGAAAAAAAACGAGACGCCAAAGGTCGGTGGAAAACAAGAGTGTCTAAGGTTAGCTACCAACCTATCTGGACTCACCGTGAAAAAGTCACCCGAAGAGTGGGTAAACGAAGACGCAAACGAAAGGTCTGGACGTTCTCCGTACTCCCCATCTCTACGTTCCGTAAAAATGACCAACCAACCAAGCTATCACGATGGTCCTATCGCCGTATGATGCGATACAATCGATTCATACAACGACACCTAAAAAAAGGTCTGCGGATCATCCAACGGGTGCTCGACTCCAAACAGTAGCCTACCCCTTCACAACACCAAGAAAGATCCCCCCCCAACACCCAAGGACATCCGAAAACCAAACCGATCCAAAGAGACCCAAAGCATCTCCGAGACGTTCCGAGACGTTCCGAGACGTTCCAACATAGAGCAGGCCAGAGGCCAGGAAGAGACGACATATGCCAATCAATCGTCCGTGGGAAAAGATATGGGTTCTTCTTGTGTGTAGTATCGTTGGAGTAGCGGGCTGCAAGACAAAGACATCGAGAAAGGCTCAGAGTTCCAGGCAAGTGAAGGCGGTCGAACAAGGAAGACAAGAAAGGAATGGCTATCCTGTTCGAGTGCTGGATGATCGAGGAAAAGCGATTGTTATGTCACAGAAGCCACAACGTATTGTTGTGGCAGGAACAGCTTTGTATGCGGAGGTACTCATCGATCTCGGGGCAAAGAAACGTATTGTAGGAATAACAAAGTCACCAAACACCCCACCGATCCTACGAGATGTCCCTTCTATAGGTCGCCCCTGGCCATTAAATTTAGAGAAGGTGTTGGCCGTACGTCCAGACCTGATACTTGGAACGTTTGGGGTGTATCGTTCAAAGCTAGAACAGATCTCCAAGATCCCCATCTATACGGGTGGGAAAAAGAATGCAGCCATCACATCGCTCGCAGACATTTATTCCATTATTCGCAAACTAGACAAGCTATTGTATGGCAATCAACGCCGGGCCATGGCACTGCTCAAAAAGATAAAAAGCGAGATCAAGAAAATACAAGCCAGACGTCCCTCTAGGAAACGTGTGAGAGTTGCCATTCTCTATATGCCCGAGGCCAAGAGCAGCCGCATCTACATTGTAGGAAAACGCTCTCCAGCCCATGAGTTATTACAAATGGCTGGTGGCCAAAATGTATTTGCACAACAAAAAGCATTCGCAGTCAACATTGAGTTGCTGGTTAAACAAAACCCAGATGTCATTATCACAGATCCCAAGCATATCAATGCAGTCAAAACTCACCCTGCGTTGCAGCGTTTAAAAGCAATTATCAACCAAAGAGTGTACGGTATCAAAGCATCTCACTATACATCATCTCGCGTAACTCGGGTCTATCGAAAGCTAATTAAAACATTGCAAAAGTAGCGTTCCTGGAACCCAACCAACAACGTGCGAAAGTGCTAAAAAGTTTAGACGACCTCAAGAAGAAGTCAAGAAACATTCGCCTTCAACACAAATTGCTGAGCCTGAGTTACCGCTGTTTCAGACCCCTCCCCCTAACCC